>JAYUCD010000060.1:0-1807 GCA_043740515.1 Bdellovibrio sp.
AATCAGATCAATCTCAAAAAATCTTCGATCAGTGAAAACTCTCATGATCCCTTGGACGAATTGAAAATTCATGCAGGATTCGGATTGATCAGCTCGGCCAATTCGGTCAGCATTCAGGGCCAAGACAGTTTCAAATACCAAAATGGTTTTCAAATTTCACTTGGCATTGATTTGTTTTCAAACAACTGGGCAGCCGAAACTGTCTTAAGAAATTTTGGCCAAGCCGGATCAGGATCAGAAACTCGCTCGCTGCGTGAATTTGATCTGAAACTGATTCGCCGAGACTTCCTCAGTGGAAACTTGAGTTACCGCCTGGGTGCCGGAATAGGCAATCGCATTCTAAAAGTCGACGACAGCTCACAAAATATTTCAGTCAATGACAACACTCCCTGCGCGGTCCTTTTCGGTGGCTTCGATAGCTACATCAGCAAAAGCCTCAGTGTTGGCATCGAGGCAAGTTTGCATTCATCCATGGTGAATCAGACGGCTGATAAAAATTCTGGGGACTTGACACTTCGCTTGGATACTTACTTCTAATGTTCTTTGAGTTTTCCTGTCTTGTTTTGATTTTGACGATCCTTGCAATTCACAATTGGTCGCGTACCCGTCTCGTCGAAATCAAAGAACTTGTTCCCAATTGCCTGCTCACCAACCATCCATTGGTTTTCGTGAGCGGTCGAAAAAGTATTTTTTACTTTCTCGCTTATTGGAATTCACTTCCCCACTGGCTCGCCTCCCATGGCTATGAAGTTTTCAATCTAAACCTCGCTTGGAAAAATCCGTTTCAGCGAAAATTGAAACTAGGCGAGTTCTTACAAAAAACCTCAAAAGATCAGCGTAAACTTCATCTGTTCATCGATTCCAGTACGTATTTAGAATTCACTGAAATTCTGAATCACTCGGAAATTGATTGTTTGGCGTCAGTCACTTGCGTGGGTGGCACTCCCCAAGAAAGCATCTCGCAAAATTCCTTGCGTCGCTTTCCGATTCCGATTGAAGAAATTGAGGTTTCTCCATCCGAGACGCCGAAACCAATTTTCTGGAAATTTCATTTGATCTGGACAGGGCAAAGTCTCAAAACTGAAATTTTGCCGCTTGGTTGGGAGAGTAAAAAATCAGAACAATCTCTGAAAAATCTGCCAGTAGCACAAAAAATACTGGATCGCGCCCGCTTTCTCGCTGAAAGAGACTTGCTTCAAGCCTCAAGCTCTCCTAGTCTGAATGCATGAGTTTCAAAGAAAAACTGAAAACTGATTTAAAAGAAATTAAGAATGTTTTGATTCCCTTTCTTCGTCATCCGATGACAGAAATCAAGTCTCTCCCGGATTGGGCTTGGCACCGAATTTTTTTGTTTCAAATCATAATCACGGCATCGACTGGAGTACTAGCTGCTTTAGTTGATCGCAAGTCGACTTTTTCAGTCATCGCTTCGATGATTGTTTCGCCTATTCTGACCTTGTTGATGTTAGGGATATCGTCACTGTTTTTTTATTATTGTTTCCAAATCTTTGCGAGCCACACAGTTTCATTTCGAAAACTTTTTACAATTGTTTTGTTTGCCAACGTTCCACAATTTATTTTTCAAATTTTGAATGGCTTTGTTCCACCGATTACTTTGATCGGAATGGCCTTTACAGCTTTGCTTTTGCTTGTTGGATTCGTTGAAAATCTCAGGGTCGACCGAAAGCTTGTGATTCGATTGCTAGCAGCTCTCTATGCCATTTTCTTTGCTGTGTGGCTTGCAAATTTAGTTTCAAATAGCCATCTCGAGAAAAATTGGCATAGCGAAAAAGACGAAGCTCCCGAG
>JAYUCD010000061.1:0-3410 GCA_043740515.1 Bdellovibrio sp.
ATCGTCTGTGATGAAACGAACAATCGTGCACTGGATTTTGTATCTTTGCTAGGGAGGGAGGCGGAGCCGCCTCGGACTACGTGCCAAATCCCAGATGGAGCGCCCTTTGGATCAATTCCTCCTAGAAGTCGATCTCGATACAAGTCCGAAGTATATTTTAAAACATTTCCATGCAAATCGTAAATCGGTTGACCCTTGATCAAAACGGGTTTTTTAAGCCCAACCAGTTGCTTTTTATGTTCGGAATTTTCATCAAACCAAGCATTTTCAGTCAGATTTTTTCTCGAATTGCCGAAGGAAAAATCGCCTGTGGCTAGGCCCTCAAGTCGTGAAACATACTCCCACTCGGCTTCCGTCGGCAGGCGGTAATTCTTAGCCAAAAAATGCCGGGGAAACAATTTGGCAAGAGTCCGTTGAAGACTGGCGTTGTCGGTACGGGACAATTGATTTAAACCAACCAGCCACTGCTGCGAGACTTCATTAAACGAGATGTTGACGACAGGTTCATTCAGTTGATCGGGACTGGACAACCTGGATTCTATCAGCAAATTAAATTGACGAGGGAAATGAGTGTGAATCAATTGAACAACCTGATTCCACATTTTATTTGTTGTATCCACTGATAAGATATTAAATCCCTTAGTGAGGATGACGGGGACTTTTTCGCTTTCGCCCATCATAAATGTTCCTGGCTCGATCTGTATAAAATCGATGATCGGCTCCCCTTCAGGGTAAAGTTCTGTCTTTTTGTCATTGCGCTCTTCGATTGCAAACTTTTTGGATTTGATATCCGGTCTTCTTTTCTCGATGTAAGCGGCAATCTTGTTTTTTCCCAAAAGTCGCAATTCCTCAATGTCGTTATTCCCATCTTTGTTTTTGCGCTGAAGATCAAATTTGGGATTTGAAATTAGAAAGTCGATGATGCTTTTAGCTTCGTAATAGGCGGCCTCTAAAAGCAAGGAGTGACCGCTGACATTGAAAGCATTGATATCAAGGAAACCGAGCTTGATCAAATTTTCAAATTTTTGGTAGCTATTCTCTTTCAATGCATTTTCTTTTTCTTCGGTGAACTTAAGGTGAACATTTCTTTTCCTTGCATCTTTTGACTTGTCGAAAGATCTAATCTTTTGAATGACTAGCTCTTTCGAAGCTAAATTGAGCCCTTGTAGGTTCAGATTTTGGACGAAGCTATCGACTCCATCGATAAGAGCTAACTCAATCACTGCCGAGCTGACTAATTCAGATGATTTTTGGTTGCCGATTTGTTTTCTCAGATACGTTTCAAATTCATTCTTTGTCAGCGTTTTGCTAGCTATCAACTCGGGCAAAATATGCGAAACAATACGGATGTATCTTAGGATGTCTTTTTCGTCTCGAGATTTTTTCACTGAGACGATTTGAGCGTAAGCTTGTTTCACAACTCCCGAGACTGTCTCTGCGGTCAGGATCTCTTTTATTTTTTCATTGGTTACCATCGAAGTGAGAATGGCTTCGAACTTTTCCTGATCAGAGCTGTTTTTGGAAAGCATCAATCCCTCAAGTTCTGCTTGAATTCGAGAGACATTGAGCCTTCGCTTGAGTTTTTCAAAAATTCCTTTGTCCGAATGATCGATGTCGAGCTTTTCGTTTTCAATCAAATCGACCAATTCGGCGATACCCAAACGCAGTGATTCTTGAATCACTCTCAAAGCTTTTTTGTTCAAGAACACGACGTAGTTGTCATGCCTGATAAAATCGACACCTTCACGGGCCATGGGATTGACGCTGAATCGAATGGTTAAGCCCGTGCCACGAGCGCCGATGCGACCGATTGCTGTGTAAAACCCATCACCAAGAGCGGCTTGTTCATGCTCCGCTCCGCCTCTGGAAATTAGAACATTCGGCTCACCCGAATGGGATCGAGTGATCGATTCATAGGCAGCAAAAGAATTTGTCTCGTGAGCAACAATTTCAAGGCCTAAATCTTTCGCTGTCTTGCCTGTCGGATGAAAACTTGCAGTTTTTAAAAGGCCTGAAGTGTACTTTGGTAGTTCTGTCACCTGAGCATTGGCGGGAATTGCAAAACTTCTCAACGGCTCTTTGTTGAGCCAAAAATTAGCATCGTTCTCATGGTCCTTCAAATTCATTGCCTGTAACTTTTGCCGCAAACCCAGCTGATCTAAAACATTCATCGCACGCTCGATATTGTTCGAATGCAAAACAAGCTTCGCCGCGATTTCATTCGTTCGGCGAAGGGCTGCCTGATCCGTGAGAGACTTTGGACTGAATTGATTGATCACATCTTTCAAGTTATCCATGCTTTTGGGATCAATCACCAAATCATACTGGAACGCTTTCACCAAAAGCCGCATCACAGATAAAATCTCTGGGTTCTGCCCCAGCTTCGCTCGCGCTGTCGTCTTATGCAGAGGATTTCGCAGATAGGAAATAGTGTTGTTCAGCGAATCTTCCAAAAACTGATTCTTACCGGTTGTCCAAGCTCGCAAATCTCGAACCACTGGATCTTTAGATTCCGAAATCTCAACCATCGCTAAGGAATTAGTATCTGTGTTTTGATTTGAAAAATTCGGGTCATTCAACAGTGCTTCTTTGTAAGATCCGTCACCTGGTTTGCCGATCGGAGTCTTCAGCGAGCGAACTTCCCAAGCTTTTTTGGATCCAACAAAGTAAGGAAATTTTTGTGACAGCGAGTTTTGCAATGCTTGAATCTGCTCCATCGATCCATCAACGACGATGTCCAGATCTTGCGTGCTTCTAAAGATATTCGTGAAATCATAATCAAAGCGATCAGCTTGAAGATTGAGCATCCCTTTTTGCCGAGCGAGATCCCATTTCACGTAATGCAGGTAACTTGAAGCTGTTCCACCAAACATCCAAACCCGAAGTCCCATCTTTTTTGCTTCTGCCCTGATGAAGTTGAATTCTTCAGTCTTAGGGAGACTTCGAGAAACTTGGCTTAACAGCTCTGTTTCCGAGATTTTTGCTTTGACCGAAGCTTGATTTTTAGCGGCTGCGTCTTTGTAAAGATCAACGCATTTATTTGCAGCCAGTGCCGTCGATTGAAAAGAAGTCGCTAATAAAACAGTAAATAGAAGCGCATGAGTAGCTGGAGCCATACGATCGACCACAAGCCTAATGCCCATGAAGTTCGTCAGGTGTCTAAAATATGGCCAAATTCTCATATCGGCTTCCTTCTCACAGGCCCTCTAGATGATCGCTGCATCCAGCAAGGAGCGCACTTCTCATAAATGCAATGAAGGGCCCAGTTTCATGCTGTCAAGCTCTCGCTGGAGTGCCAATTCGCTCTAATGATACAAGCTCTCACACCGACGACCATGCCCTAGCAAATGAGCATTTACCGGAAGAGGCAGTATTGAAACAGGCGTAGCAAATGCTGTTTTTGCGCGAGA
>JAYUCD010000062.1:0-5325 GCA_043740515.1 Bdellovibrio sp.
TGAGTGCTTTCCAAGAATTTTTACAAGCTTGGATTCCCAAACACTTGGCCAAAGAAATGGCAAACAAAATGCTCGAGTGGTTCAAAGAGCCACTGCGGGATTGGGACATTTCAAGGAATGCACCTTACTTTGGCTTTCAGATTCCAGGCTACACAGATAAATACTTTTATGTTTGGGTCGACGCACCGATGGGATACGTCTCCTCCTCCAAACAATTTTTATCAAAAGAGGATTTTCAAAGTTTTTGGAAGACCGAGAAAACTGAGGTCTATCATTTCATCGGCAAGGACATCACCTACTTTCACACACTGTTTTGGCCGGCTCTCTTAAAAACGGCGGGCTATCGAACTCCGACGGAAGTTTTCGTGCATGGTCACCTGACCGTGAATGGTGAAAAGATGAGCAAATCTAAAGGCACCAACATCAGTGCTCGAACTTACCTTCGACATCTCGATCCGATGTATCTTCGCTATTATTACGCAAGCAAACTGAGCGGTAGCGTTGATGATTTGGATTTGAATATGGATGATTTTGCCCAGCGAGTGAACAGCGAGCTGATTGGCAAAATCACCAACCTGGCCTCTCGAGGGGCGCAGATGCTGAGCAAAAAAATGGACGGAACCATGAGCCAGTGTGATGCTCAGGGCTTGGGCGTGCTCAAACAGGTTCAAGCTGCGGGTGAAAAAATCGCAGAAGCCTTTGAGAAACGAGATTTTCTCAAAGGCATGAATGAGATTCGCTCGTTGGCAGAAGAAGCCAATCGTTACTTTGATGAGAAGGCGCCATGGAAAACTCTCGAAGCAAAGCCAGAGGAAACGAAAAAAGTTCTCACCACCACCTTGAATATTTTTCGCTGTTTAGCTATCTACCTCAAGCCGGTCCTGCCAATTTACTCTCAAAAAGTCGAACGGCTTTTTGGCGAGTCCAATTATCAATGGGCTGATTCTCAGAAAGTTTTAAGCCATTTAAAAATTGCCGATTACGAACATTTGGCCACACGAGTGGATACGGAGAAAATAAAAGCCATGGTCGATGACAGCAAAGCCCAACAGCCTCCGGCAAATCCATCGAATGAGAAAGCGACGACCTCGGACCGCAACTCGGATCGACCTGCTGAGATAACGATTGATGATTTCGGCAAATTGGATTTACGAATAGCTCAAATCGTCGAAGCTGAGGAAATTAAGGAAGCCGACAAGCTTCTGCGCTTAAAGGTCAACCTGGGCCCTCTAGGCGAGCGTCAAATCATCGCCGGCATCAAGTCCGCCTACAAAGCCGAGCAATTGAAAGGTCGACATGTTCTGGTCATCGCCAACCTAGCTCCGCGAAAAATGAAATTTGGTATGAGTGAGGGCATGGTCCTCGCCGCCGGCTCCGGTGGCAGCGATCTCTTTGTTTTGTCACCGGACTCGGGCGCCAAACCGGGCGATAAAGTTAAGTAACTTTTGTGAAATCACCAGCTGACTCTTTCTTGCGAAAATGGTTCAAAAATCCTTTGCAGATTGGATCGATTCGTCCGTCTTCGCGAAAATTAGCCAAGTTGATGGTGCAACAGGTTCCCAAAGAAGCAAAAATCATCATTGAATTCGGCGCTGGCACGGGACCGATCACCGAAGCCCTGTCGCAGAGTTTTCCCAATGCTCAAATCTATTCCTTTGAATTGGATCGAGAGATGGCCGCCAAAGTCCAAAAAAAATGCCCGAATGTTCATGTCTATGCCTGTGATGTGACCGAAGCTGAAAATATTCTTCCCAAAGAGTCTCTGGGACAAGTCAGTGTAATTCTCTCCAGTCTCCCATTTTTGAATATCCCCAAAAATATTGACCGCCAGATTTTGGAAACTGCATTCCGAATTCTGAAACCTCAAGCTCCGTTTATTCAGTTCACTTATCTGCCATTTTTACCACCGCTTCGAACCTATCAAGAGTTAGGACTTTGGGCCCAATACGTCGGCTCAGAAATGAAAAATCTTCCTCCTGCCTATGTGTGGGCGTTCCGAAAAGATCTGCGAAGCGAAGAAAGATGAGTCATCCCAAGTCAGCGAAGCCCGATTCCGAAAAATCCAGTTTAGAAAAAGCAAACCTCAAATCAGCCTACGATTTGATGCGATTGATGGAGCAGAATATTTCCCAAGGATTTTCGAGCCAGGATTTAAAAACTTTAACGAACCTGTTGAGATCTTTTTCTCAAGCTTCAAACCTCAGCTTGCAAAGGCTGTCGGAAATTGCGGATCATTTGGATACCAAGATGTCACCAAGACACTTTCTGAATTTTTTGGTACCTGTCGAAAGAGCCATTGGCAAAAATCTCAGTGAGGATTGCTTCCTGATCAGCAGTCACGACCGCAAATTCACTGCTCCTGCGAAGACAGTGCCGATGACTTTCGTGCTCGAAAATATCCGCTCGAGCTTCAATGTTGGTTCTATTTTTCGCTTGGCCGATTGCCTAGCTGTCGAAAAAATTTATCTGACGGGCTATACAGCCACTCCAGATCAGGACAGCCTTTCAAAAACATCTCTGGGAGCTGCCGCAAACGTAGCTTGGAAACATTTTGACTATCTCTCTCAATCTTTGGAAATTCTGAGAACTCAAAAAATCCAGATTGTCGCGCTAGAGACAGCTGAAAATTCGATCTCTCTGTTTGATTTTAAAAATCAGGGGCCTACAGCATTTGTCGTAGGCAATGAGCGCTTCGGTTTAGAGCCCGATGCTTTGAAATTGTGTGATCAGGTCCTGTCCATTCCAACTTTTGGATTGAAAAATTCTTTAAATGTATCTAATGCTTTGGCGGTCGCAGCCTATCACTGGAGAAGCCATTGGAAATAAAGCCGATTGCTCTTTTCCACACACGAAAAAAAAATCCATACGAAGCGGCTCGCCAGGCCAGTGCAGATCTCTCCAGTGAAATAGGGGAAATCCATTTTTATTCAGGGCAAATGTTCGAGCAAGCTTTGAGCGATATTGAAGGCTTCTCACATCTGTGGCTGATTTACCAATTTCACCAAAATGAAAATTGGAAGCCTATGGTGCTGCCTCCCAGGGGCCTCGATCGAAAGGTCGGCGTCTTTGCTACTCGCTCGCCCTACCGACCAAACTCCCTCGGCCTCTCCTGCGTGCAATTGATTGAACGAAAAGACTTGGTTTTGTTTGTGAAAAATTTCGACTTGCTCGATCAAACTCCAATTTATGATGTGAAGCCTTATGTTGCATACGCCGATTCTGTTCCAGAAGCACGAATGGGATGGCTTGAAGGAGTCGAGACAAGCCGCTGGGAAATGACTTTCACAGAAACAGTTCAAGCTGACATTGATTTTTTAAACCGAGAGGGCCTGACTGAAATATCTAATTTTATTTTTCAGCAACTGAGCTTTGAGCCTATGAACTCTAGAAAAAAGCGCATCGAAATGATCTCCTCTGAGGAGGGCGTGTTAGCCTATCGAACTTGGAGAGTTCATTTCCAAATTGATTCCCCACAAAAACTCATAATCACTGGTGTTTTTTCAGCCTACTCGCCTGAAGATTTCAAGCATTCTGATCTTTACAAGGACCAAGCCTTGCACCAAAAATTTCTCATCTGGAAAAATAAGATCGAAAAAAAATCTAACTGATTTTCAAGTGTTTCGACAGAGGACCACCATAAGTTTCATTTTGATGCTCGATATCCTCACTGGTGCCGAGCAGATGAACTCGCCTTCGGGTTCGAAGCGCATAGGCAATAACCAGCAAGCAGCGCATGGAAGCTCCGAAAACAAAAATGAAAAAATAAGAGGATGCCGAGCCGACTGAGTGCTGCAAAATTTCTCCGCCAATCAAAGATCCCAAGATCATCGCCGTGGCATTGAAGAAATTGTAAGCCGTGAGCAAAATAATTTTTTGTGAATCTTTGATCTGATTGAAAAATGTGACAGACAAACTGACTTCAAAAAGTCCCCAGAATGCGCCACTGACAGCTTGCACGGACATCACAAACCACATCTGATGATTGAGGGCCCACAAAGCAGGAAGAGGGGCGATCCCCATGGCACCCCAAAAGAAGACTCGCTTGACCCCAAAATTTTTCATCAAGGGTCCTGCCAAGGGCAAGACGGCAATTTTTGCCAAGAAGAGCGCGGCTAAAGCCACCATGTATTGATCATAATCCAATTTCAATTTTTCCAGAAAAAAGGGAGTGACGAAGGGACTTGAAATATAAATTGAAATGTAAAAGAAAAAGAGAAAGCCAAAAAAACTTCGATGCGTTCTTAATTTCCTCAGTGCCAAGATTTGACGGAAAGAATGCGCGACGTCTGGAACGGGCGGTGAATTTTGTTTGAAAAAAAGAAAAAGACTGCTCAAACTGCGAGATAAAAACGACAGGAAAAATAGAAATGAAAATACGGAAATAAATGGGCCCATCTGAATTTTCCAGTGAAGAGCGAGCCCGCCGCCCACCAAACCGAGCAAAATTCCTATTTGAGAAATTCGATGTCGCTTCGAAAAAAAATGTGCGGCCGCATCTTCAGGAATGAGCTGACCCATCCAAAAATTCCAACTCGGCCCGGCAGCGAAACCCGCTGCCCAGTAAATACTGGCGGCCAAAAACAACCAAAAAAAATTCAGGGTTGGATGAATTGAAAAATATAAAAATGGCAAAAAAGAAATTGCTTGGACAAAAGCGGAACCAACAACCCACTTTTGAATCGAACCGACTCGCGCGAGAAGCCAGGGAGATGCCAGCTGGAGAATCGCTCCACTCATCAAAGGCGCCGTTGCAAAAATACCGGTGAGCCATTCAGACATTCCGGATGCCAAGGCATATGCCGGCAAATAAGTTTCACCGGCGCCGATCATCAAACTAAAAAAGAAAGCATCCCAGAGTGAAAGTTTCAATGATGCTGGGTGCGGATTCATGAATCAAATTCCTTTGAAAAGAAAAGCCTGAACTGGGAAGGGTTCAGGCTTTTCTTATTCTCGGTGAATTTGAATTTAAAAACAATTTTTGAACAAAAAGTTTACCTAAGGCCTAGCTCAACTGATCGTCGCAATCAGCTGTGCAATCAGCAATGACACAACCGACATCACCTTGATCAGAATCGCAATTCCAGGACCTGAGGTGTCCTTGAATGGATCACCAACTGTGTCACCTACTACAGCTGCTTTATGAACAGCACTGCCTTTCGGGTGACCTGGCATTCCGCCTTTTTCGATGAATTTTTTAGCATTGTCCCAAGCTCCGCCCGCATTGGCCATGAACAAAGACATCGTTGCACCCACTGCCAAAGCTCCAGCTAAAAGTCCTGCCAAGGCTTGGGGCCCCAAAACAAAACCGACCAAGACTGGAGCAAG
>JAYUCD010000063.1:0-6895 GCA_043740515.1 Bdellovibrio sp.
ATTTTATCCAGACCTGTCGCAAGCAGGGAGCTCGAAGAGAAAAGCAGCCACAAGCCCGAAATGCGAAAGACGTTGCGAACAGAAATGTATTTTGAGCCACGCACCATCAATTGGTAGACTAAAAAGGCAAAGAGAACTCCTAAAACCAAACTCATCACGACGGAAGACTGCCGAGCCAAAGTCGATTTTTCAAAAGCTAAGCTGTAAAGATAGACGACAGCTTCAACGCCCTCTCGAAAGACAGCAACGAAGACGGAGGCGATGATTGAGGCCGAGGTGTCTTTGCGAATACCGCTTTCGATATCGATTTTGAGATGCTTCGAATGCTCACTCATCCAAAAAACCATGTAGAGCATCATTAAACTTCCGCCAAAGACGATGAGAATTTCGATTTGCGCAAAAAGGTCAGGAGAAAAGGCGGGGATGGCCCCAGCGAGAGCCACTCCAAGAATCAAACTTGCGGCGATTCCCAGGAGGAGGCCAAAGTTGGCTGCGCGGAGACCAGCGGTTGATTCTGAGCTCGGATTTTTTCGAAAATAACTAACGATGATTCCATAAATCAGGACCGCTTCGAAGGATTCTCGAAACACGATACCGGTGGCTTTGGAGAGAAAACTTAAATCCAAAATCATTTTCCTTTATCAGTTTAGCTTTTCAAGCTGCAGTCCTGAGTCGAGCTTTACTCGATAACCAATTTTCCCTTGGCAGTGTCAGCGTGGTAATCACCAAAAAAAGAATAGATGCCTTTTTTCAAAGTGCCCAAGGTGATCTTGACCGTCTGACCTTCAGGTACGACTTTTTCACGCTTCAGTTCTTTGCACTCGAATTCTTCGGCACCGGGCCCCTTGTTTTCCAGTAGCAATTCAATTCGTTTGCCAGCCGGTGCTTTCAATTCCGAAGGTTGGAATTTTCCATTCTGCACACTGAGTTTCAGTTGAACAGTTTCCTCGTCAGCTTGAGAAAGCAAAGAGAAAAGTGTGAACGAGAGTGAAAGCGTGAGGAGAAATAACAATTTTTTCATCTGGACCTCATTATTTGTTCGAAGTTTCTAATTTCAGTTTGCCAAAAATTCCATCGGTTTCGTCATTGGGGCCGGCTGTAAAATAAAGATGACTGCTTTCACCTAAGCTTGCTCCATTTCCAAACATCAAAGCCCACAGCCCATCAATCTGAATTTTTTTTCCATTCGATTGAAGGTAATCGATTGCCTCAAAAGTATTTGGATCAAAAGCAACCAGACTGCCGTCACCGAAATTTGCAACAAGCAGACAGCCTGAAAATTTGCCGAAGCCGTTGGCAGGAGCGATGGCCATTCCCCAAGGTGCGTTCAAAAGTCCTTTGTCAGCCCAGATACGGATCATCTGACCTTCGAGATTGTATTGAACCACTCGCCCAAGTCCCGGCCCTTTTTGTTCTTCGCCGTGTTCGAGCTTCCCTGTTTTTGGATTCTTTTCGATTTCTGCAAATCCGACGAAGACTTGGTCTTCACCTTTCAGCTGCAGCACTTGAACATTGTAGGGGCTCAATTCGCCAGCTTTCGAGAAACGTCCTTTGATAAAAGGATTTTGGAATTGATCTTTTCGAAGTTTAATCTCTTTGAATTGCGAATCAAAAATTCGAAGCTGAGGTTTTACTCCAAAATCGGCAGCAAAAAGTTTCTCGCCTTTCGAGTCAATCCCAAGCCCAAAATATTGATCGCCGCGTTTTTGATTGTCGACTTTCAAGACAGCAGTAGGAGGTCGATTGACAGTGCCGTCTTCATTTTTTTTCTCAGCCCAGCCGTAAAGTTTGCCAGTGTCTGTCGCGAAAATAAATTTACTTTCAGAGCGAAAGTTTCCAGAGGGACTGGGCTGATCAATCAGGAACTGCTTGGCTGGGTTGAACACCACTCCGGTGGGGGAGTCCGGCTTCGAATGATCAATCAAATCCACTGTCTTCAAGTTGTCTTGAAATATTTTGGTTGAGCCGACATCGCCGACGTACTCGAGCGATGTTCCCGTTTTCTGAGCGGTCACCCAAAAGTGTCCGCCCAAGCCGGCTGGTCGATCAGCCAGTCCCCAGGCATTTTGCATTTGCGGTTCGACGATTTCCGGTTTGAATTCGGCTCGGTTGGCGACGAGATTCACTTGTGTGAAATTATTGAGATCCTTTTTGGTGTCCGAAGCTTGTGATTGCGCCGAGCTCGAAGATTTGGTTGCATGCGAGCAAGCATTTGAAAGAACTAAGCAGGCCAGCGCGAGAACAAAGGATGACAGACGGGATTTCATGGAATTGTCCTTTCGGAACTTGTCTTTAAGACGGCTCTTTACATCGATTCTTTACGTTGACTCCTTAGATCTAGTCCCTTGCCGACTAGAAAATCAAAGTTTTGCTGAAATTCTGGGGTAGATGAAAACGAGCTGAAAGGATCGATCAGCCAATTGAAAACGAATTGATATTGATCTGAGGCTTACCTAGCCAAAGCGCCCAGAAATGTATTCTTCGGTGATTTTCTGAGTTGGTGCTGTGAAAATTTTGCTGGATCGATTGATCTCAACCAGCTCCCCCAAATACATGAGTCCTGTATAATCCGAGGCCCGAGAAGCTTGCTGCATGTTGTGAGTCACGATCACGATGCAAATTTCTTTTTTGAGATCAAACAGCAGCTCTTCGATTTTAGCAGTCGAAATTGGATCCAAGGCCGAGGTCGGCTCATCCATCAATAGCACTTCGGGCTTCGTGGCGATGGCTCTTGCAATGCAAAGCCGTTGTTGCTGTCCCCCAGAAAGGCTCATACCACTGTTTTTCAGTTTGTCTTTTGTCTCTTCCCAGACCGAGGCTTTTTTCAGTGCCCACTCGACTCGGTC
Source organism: Bdellovibrio sp. (assembly GCA_043740515.1). Classification (GTDB taxonomy): domain Bacteria; phylum Bdellovibrionota; class Bdellovibrionia; order Bdellovibrionales; family Bdellovibrionaceae; genus 21-14-0-10-47-8. The sequence goes on from JAYUCD010000063.1 coordinate 2,847, forward strand.
TGACAGATCTTTGAAGCTTAGTTTTTCATAAAGTCCGACTCCAAAAGCTACGTTATCAAAAATTGACATGGTGAATGGAGTTGGTTTCTGAAAAACCATTCCCATGCGAGAGCGGAGCTGAATAACATCTTGTTTCGAGTCCAGAATATTTTCTCCATAGAGCAAAATTTCTCCGGAAATCTTTTGCTTGCTGTACAGCTCATACATGCGATTGAAACTTCGCAGCAGTGTGGATTTTCCACAACCGGAGGGTCCGATAAAGGCAGTGATTTTTTTATCAGGGATACTCAAGCTGACATCTTTCAGAGCGTGAACCGAGTCGTAAAAAAAATTGAGATTTTTGACTTCCAATTTAATCGTCGGATCGGAAACTTGTGTTGTACCTGTCATGGGCGCCTCATCAAAAGCCGGGCGACAATGTTTAACAAGAGAACGCTCCCGGTTATGATCAGAGCTCCGGCCCAGGCCAGGCTCTGCCAGTCGGCGTAGGGACTCATGGCGAATTGAAAAATCACGACAGGCAAATTTGCCATTGGACGAGAAAGATCTGAACTCCAAAACTGGTTGTTCAATGCCGTGAAAAGCAAAGGGGCTGTTTCCCCACTGATACGGGCGATCCCCAAGAGCACTCCGGTGAGGATGCCGGATCTGGCGGCCTCGATGGTGACGCTGGTGCTGATCTTCCATTTTGGTGCACCGAGAGCGGCCGCGGCTTCGCGCAAACTATTGGGTACCAATTGGAGCATGTTTTCTGTGGTGTTGACTACGACTGGAGCGATGATCAAAGACAAGGCGATGATTCCAGCCCAACCTGAAAAATGGCGAGAGGGTACGACAATAACTGTATAAACAAAAAATCCTATAATCACAGTGGGGACGGAAAGTAAAATGCCATTGATAAATCGGATGATAGAGGCCAAGTGCGATTGTCCGCCATACTCGGCTAAGAACACGCCAGCAGAGATTCCGATCGGAGTTCCCAGCAAAGTAGCAAAACCTACCACGGCAAAGCTTCCAAAGAGGGCATTGAGCAAGCCTCCTTGACCTCCCGGCGGAGGAGTCATCTGCGTGAAGACGGCCGTGCTCAGAGCAGGAATTCCATTGGCCATCAAAGTCCACAAAATAGCGCCCAGAAAAAACAAGCCAACCGCCATGGCGCCACAGGAAACGCCAAGGCCAATCCAATTTTTGATCTTACGCTTTTGAAACATTTTTTGCGAAGAAGTCCTCACTGAAAGGCTCCTTCTCGTTTTTTCAATCGCAAAAGAAGTAATTTCGCCAACGCGAGAATAATGAAGGTGATCAAAAATAAAATCAAACCGAGCTCAATCAAGGAAGCCGTGTAAAGATCGCCAACAGCCTCGGTAAATTCGTTAGCGAGAGTCGAGGAAATTGTGCTGCCGGGACTGAAAAGTGAAACCGAAAGATCGTGGGCGTTGCCAATCACAAAAGTCACCGCCATGGTTTCGCCAAGAGCTCGAGCCAAGCCCAGCATGATTCCGCCGGCAACACCCTGTTTGGAAAAAGGAAGGACCACTCGCCAAATCACTTCCCACTGAGTTGCACCCAAGCCATAAGCGGATTCTTTCAGCATCACCGGTATGATTAAAAAAGTGTCTCGCATCACAGAAGAAATAAATGGAATGATCATGATCGCTAAGATCAAACCGGCTGTGAGCATTCCGATTCCCATGGGCGGGCCCTGAAACAGATTTCCCAAAAGTGGAAGCTCGCCAAGTTGCGCGTGCATCCAGGGTTGGAAATTTTTAGCGAGGAACGGCGCGAAGACAAACAATCCCCACATGCCGTAAATGATACTCGGAATGCCTGCGAGCAATTCGATCGCTGTTCCCAGTGGCGTGCGCAAAAACAAGGGGGAAATTTCAGTTAGGAAAAGAGCGATTCCAAAGCTGATGGGAACCGCGACTGCCAAGGCAATGGCCGAGGTGACAATCGTTCCGTAGATAGGCACGAGCGCTCCGAATTGGGAGGCCACCGGATCCCAACTGGAGGAGCGAAGGAAGTTCCAACCAAATTTTTGGATAGCGGGGAGAGCTCCGATATAAAGAGCGTAGACAATAGCAATCAGGGTCCCTGGCACAAGCAGGGCGAAAAAAAGAGTGACGCTCTTAAAAAGAACGTCAATCCATCGAAGCTTTTGAATTCTTTGGGCCAAAAATCGTTCGGTAAAAATCTTCGATCCTCTGACCCCGTAGGATCTCATTCGAATTCCTATTTACGGCAGAGCAATAGCTTTGCCTTCTTTTGTTTTAATTTCAGTTTTCCAGGTCTTCTCAATCATCGCAATGACTTTTCCTGGAACGGGAACGTAACTGAGCTCTTGAGCCATGCTGCTGCCTTTTTTGTAGGCCCATTGAAAAAATCCCAAAACATGTTTGGCCTGCTCTGGATTTTCCTGAGTTTTGTGCATCAAAATGAAAGTGGAGCCAGCAATTGGCCAACTCTTTTTTCCGGCTGCATCAGTTAAAATCAAATAATAATCTTTTGCAGTTGCCCAGTCGCCGCCATCAGCAGCTGTCTTGAAAGACTCAAGGTTTGGCTCAACAAATTGGCCGTCTTTGTTTTTCATTTGAACGAAGCTCATTTTATTTTGCATGGCATAGGCGTATTCAACATACCCGATAGAGCCATCGATTTGTTTGACAAACGAAGCAACGCCTTCATTCCCTTTGCCGCCCACTCCAACCGGCCAGTTCACAGCTGTGCCCTCACCTGGCTTTGTTTTCCACACTGAGCTCACTTTGGAGAGATAGTTTGTCCAGATGAAGCTAGTGCCGGAACCATCCGAACGATGTACAACTGAAATGTCTTGAGCTGGAAGTTTCATGCCTTTGTTCATTTCCATGATCGCAACGTCATTCCATTTTTTGATTTTGCCGAGGAAAATATCGGCCAATACAGTTCCACTCAATTTTAATTTGCCGGCTTCGACTCCCGCAATGTTAACAACCGGAACTACAGCTCCGTTGATCAAAGGAAATTGTACCAAATCATCTTTTGCCAAATCTTCGCTTTTCATCGGCATGTCTGTCGCGCCAAAATCAACCGTCTTGCTTTGAATCTGTTTGATTCCGCCGCCTGATCCGATGGACTGATAGTTCATCGAATTGCCAGTTTCTTTTTTGTAGGCATCAGCCCATTTTGAAATGATTGGATAAACAAAAGTTGAGCCGGCTCCAGTCATTTCGGATGCAGCATGTGCCGATTGCGCAAGTGAAGCGAGCATCAGAGAAGCTAAGAGGAAAAAGCGCATTTGCATTTGGACTCCTTGAGAAAGATTTGTTGAGCTAGCGGAAGTCTAGGTCTAGGTCAGGGCTTCTTCAAGCACCTGGAATGCGATCAAATCAAATCCTGACAATCTCGTTGCAAGTCGTCACAAATGTTTGGACTTCTGCGGCAAAGAACTGAGAAAATAAGGAGGCGTGGAGGATACGAATGAAATGTTTCTCAACTCTTAAACTTGTGCTGTTATCGATTCTACTGACCTCAACTGCAAGAGCCGCCATCGGAATCAGTGCAGATGTGGGCGTGCGTTCAGTTAATCCCAATGCCTTGAACGGAACCTCAACGGTTGACGCCCTTCAAATCAAATCGGAAATCACTTACGGAGTCGAAATACGACACAAAGGTCGAATTCCTATTGGTCTCAGATTCGATAACGAATCAGCAGGTAAAACAGCAACACTTGCGGGCGCGCCGGCGGAAAGAAAATTCAATGCAAACTGGCTCTCCTTAATTGCTGGTTATACTTTTCTTGGTGAGACAGCAACGGGTTGGCAGGCTTCACTGGTTGGTCAGTACGGACTTTTGAATTCCTCTAAGGTGACGATCACCGACAGCATCAATAATTTTTCCAATGTCACTGGCAAAACAGCAAGCAGCTATGGAGCTCAAGTCGAAGTCCAAAAAGCTTGGAGTCATTTTGTGCTTGGACTGCAGCTGGGATATTTGCAGCGAAAAGTCAGCGATTTCGAAGCGACTCCTGGCTCATTCATTAATGATGCGAAAGGAAATCGACTGGAAGTTGA
>JAYUCD010000064.1:0-6929 GCA_043740515.1 Bdellovibrio sp.
GAGCGCCGCGGCCCAGGTGGGCGGAGTGCTGGAGCCGGTCAATGCCTCGCCCGTGGTGATTGAAGACGATGTGCTGGTGGGCGGAAACTGCGGCATCTAAACCGCTGTCGTTACCTTCGCAATATTTCGAACTTGGTCTGTTAAATTTCCTGCAAGACCATTCACGTTATCAGTGAGGTCTTTCCAAACTCCAGACACTCCTTTTACTTGGGCTTGTCCGCCAAGCTTTCCTTCGGTACCCACTTCCTTTGCAACCCGGGTTACCTCGGAGGCGAAGGAGTTTAGCTGATCCACCATGTTGTTGACCGTGGTACCGATGCGAAGAAATTCCCCTTTCACTGGTCGTGAATCCATTTCCAAAGACATCTTTTGTGACAAGTCTCCTTTTGCAACCGAGGTGATCACCCGCGCGACTTCGATGGTTGGCTGAACAAGATCTCCGATGAGCAAGTTGACCGAATTTACACTGGTCGCCCAGGCTCCTTTGACCGAACCCATGTTCACCCGTTCGTTCATTCTTCCTTCAAGTCCGACTGTGTTTCGCACGCGAAAAAATTCAGCCGCCATGCTGTCATTCAGTTCGATGATGTCGTTGAGGACTTCACCGATCTCGGCAACAATTCCTGCGTCTTCAACTGGCATTCGCACGGAGAAATCTCCAGAGCGAACGGCTTTGACGGTTGTTAAAAGTTGGCGCAGAAGCTGGCGATCCGGCAGGAGGCCTTCAGTTACTCTTTCAGAAACCTTCTTAGGGAGGGGCGAAGAGTCGATTATTTTTTTGCCAAGGATTGCTTTTCGCTTCAAAGAGTTCTCATGTTTAGAGCGGTTGGCGGAACTTGCCTTTCGGCCACCATTTGCAGCCGAAGTTTTTTTATCAGGAAATACATTTCGTTCCATCGCATCACCCCCCGTGAGCAGATTAGAAAGATCAAATCGCAGTCAGACTGAAATCATTTCTTAAATTTAAAATTTGGATTTTCATTTTTTCGGAGGATCCCCACCCTCACTTAACATTTAAAGTGGAAGGTACGATTCATTGCAATCACATTTTTTCGCAGCGCCTTGCAGTTGTCATTCTGACTAGCGCCCGGCCTGGTCATTGTGACCGGAATAATGTTTAAGGAAACTTTAGCGACAATTCGCCCAGCGCTTACAAAAAAAAGAGGGGTAAGAATGGAATATTGATTTGAAATAAGTGCAATGGAACAGATCTGAGGCCTAGTTTTGATTGGCACAAAATCTGCTCATTGGGGAACTTGGAGGTCCTATGAATAAAACCACGCTTGGATTTGCAGTGTTGGCTTTGTCAACATTTGCTCATGCCGAAACTACAACTAACGCGACAACAAGCAACTATGACAGCTCGACAGTGAATGCGAATCATTCGGATACCAATTCGAATGACCGATTCGATAACCGTGACACTCGTACCAATTCTACAGCAACACCTGCAACAATTGGAAAAGAGAATTCAAAGTTGGGTTCGATTGATCGCAGCAGGCGCTCAACTTCTGCCGCAACAAATTCACAAGTGGCTCCAGCTCCTGTCTCAGTCGGAACGTCGGCCAGTGATGACACTGGCTACAATTCTCAGAATAACCGGATGGAAAGATCTTCGGATAGCACCATGGCAACAACCGAGGCGAAAAGCAGCCATCATCCCGTGCGACATAGCAAGCATCACCGAGCTATTAAAACTTCAACCTCCTCAACTGAAACAGCTAAGTTGAACAGCCGAACAGGCTCTTCAACGTCCTTCGATAAGTTAAGCACTGCTGGAGTAGCAGCAGGCAGCGCCTACAACACGAAAAAAACGGCGCAGGATCAAGGGACTGCTCAGCGTGAGCTCGAGATCACTCGTAAAATTCGTTCGGATATCACTGACAACAAAGATTTGTCTGTCAGCGCTCATAATATCAAAATTATATCAGAAAATGGCCATGTGCTATTGAAAGGCCCTGTGGCGACGCCTGAAGAGAAATCTCAGGTAGAAATGATGGCAAAACGAGTGGCCGGAAATTCAGCTGTAATCAATGAAACATATGTCGAGCGACGCTAAAGGATAGAAGATCAACAGATTTACGAAGAAAACTGCTGAGCGATTTGCATTTTGTAAAAATGAATAACGACTCTCAAAAAGGAGTAAATATGAAACACGGAAATAAAGTAGTATTAGGAATCTTCGACAACCAAACGGAAGTGGAAAAAGCAGTGGATGCTTTTAAAATCGATGGATTTAGAAATTCAGATATCTCTGTTTTGATGCCACGAATGGGCGATACACAATCCTTCGCACATGAAAAATCAACCAAAGCACCTGAGGCTGCAAGCGTTGGATCTGGAACTGGCGCCGTCTTGGGTGGAACCCTGGGTTGGCTCGTTGGTCTAGGGGCAATTGCGACTGTCCCAGTCTTGGGACCACTCGTTGCAGCAGGTCCGATCATGGCAGCTCTCTCTGGCGCAGCAGTTGGAGGCGCTCTCGGCGGAGTGGCTGGAGCACTAGTCGGTTTCGGAATTCCCGAGTACGAAGCCAAACGCTATGAATCCTTCGTCAAAAACGGCGGCATCTTGCTTTCAGTTCATGCGGATGATTCGGGCTGGGCAAAAAAGGCAAAAAATTTGCTCGAGCGCACCGGCGCTCACGATATCTCGACAACAACTGAAGATGATGCGCACTCAGCAGCTAAGAAAAAAGAAACTTCTTCAACCACTTCTCGCAGTTTTTAATTGAACCGATTTGAAATTGTAAAAATGGCTCGTTGAAAAAAAGCTCTGGTGATGAACCGGAGCTTTTTTTTGAAAAACAGTTTGATTAACTATTCGGCGTTTCGGGCTTTAGCTTCGGGCTAGACAATGGCTTCGGCAATCCGATGGGTTTGACTTGCTTTGGATTTGCAGATTCATTTTTTGGTTTGGGTTTGTTGCCGGCTTGTTGAGCAGCATTGCCCTTGGCTTGCTGACGACCTTTGTTGCCGCTGGAATTTTTATTTTGATTGCGCCCGCCTCCACCGCCGCTGCGAGCATTTGCGCTGCCTTCTTCTCGGGGCTGACGTGATGGCTCCGGCTTAGGAGCTGGCTCATCGAGCACCATGATTCCTTGCTTGGCATGTGTTTCAACCACCGAACCTTTTTGATTTGGCGAGCGAAAGCCGCGAATTTTTTTGCTTTGAATTTCACTGCGTTCTATTTGCTCAGTGAGGTCAACCGTCACATCGCCGTAGCAATGCATTTGGCAAGAAAGGCGACGTTGATCAATAAAATAATTGGTTCCGATCAAACTCATTTCTGCTTTGGTCGGAGGGACGATGTTGTATTCGCCTTCGATGACTTTCACTCGGCACTCGGCACAGCTTGGGACACCTTTGCAGATGGATTTTATTTCAATTTTATTTTCCGTGCACAGCTGGAGCAAAGTTTTGTTGGGATCGCCTTCGATCACTTGATTAGTTGGTAAAAATTTAATTTTCATCGAATCACGACCTTCACAAATTTTTTCTTACCTGCTTTGATAACCATTTGAAGCCCTGCTTTGAGCTCAATTTTCAATTGATCATTTTCAATTTTAGTTCCATCAATTTGCACAGCTCCGCCTTGCACCAGACGACGAGCTTCACTGGTGGAAGGCGCAAGACTTGCATTTTTCATCAAAGTACAAATCCACAAAGGCTCTGCCGAGGCCGCTTGAATAAATTCAGGCACATCATCTGGCAATCCCTTATCAACAAAAATTCGATTGAATTCATCCTCAGCTGCTTGAGCTGCCGTGGCTGAATGAAAGCGAGAAATAAGAATTTTTGCCAAGTGCACTTTCACTTCGCGTGGATGTTTTTTGTGAGATTTCAAATCCTCTTTGAGCTGCGCGAGCTCCGTCGGAGTAACGTCCGTCAATAACTCGTACCAGCGGAGCATCAGCTCGTCAGATACTCGCATCGTTTTCCCAAACATATCCTTCGGCGAATCGACAACTGAAATATAATTATCCAAAGACTTGGACATTTTGTTCACGCCATCCAGGCCCTCAAGAATTGGCGAAGTGATCACAATTTGCTGCTCAATTTGGCCGTAGGATTTCTGCAATTCTCTTCCGACGAGCAAATTAAATTTTTGATCGGTTCCACCTAGCTCCACATCGGATTTCAAGTGAACCGAATCATAGCCTTGGCAAAGCGGATACAAAAGTTCGTGCATGGAAATTGGAATGTTGCTCTTGAATCGCTTGGTGAAATCATCTCGCTCAAGCATTCGAGCCACTGTGTACTGAGCGGTGAGACGAATGAAATCCGCCGGAGTCAGTTTGTGAAACCATGTCGAGTTGTAAACAATCTCGGTTCGCTCTGGATCCAAAACTTTAAAAATCTGAGCGGCGTAACTTTCCGCATTGACCTTAATTTGCTCAGACGTCAGTGGGGGCCGAGTTTCATTTCTGCCCGAAGGATCGCCAATCATTGCGGTGAAATCACCGATCAAAAATTGAACCTTGTGACCGAATTTTTGAAATTGACGAAGTTTATTGAGCACCACCGTGTGACCCAAATGCAAATCAGGCCGAGTCGGATCCGCACCGAACTTGATCGAAAGCGGTTTTTTTTCTTTGACACTTTTTTCTAATTTGATTGAGAGATCTTTCTCCGAAATAAAATCAACCGTCCCCATTTTCAGGAGCTCCAGTTGTTCTTTCGGAGTTGCAAAATCTTTCAATCCACTGATCATTTAGCGAGCCATTTCAACAGAGCGAGTCTCTCGAACCACGGCGACTCGAACCTGACCCAGATGTGGCATTTCACGCTCGACCTTGCGAGCGATATCTCGAGCCAGCATCAAAGTTTGCTCATCAGTGACCTTGGATGCTTCGACAATCACACGAACTTCTTTTCCGGCTTGCACGGCAAAAGTTTTAAGGACTCCGTCGAAGCTGTTTCCGATGCTCTCCAGATCTTGAAGTCGATTGATGTAATTATCCATTCCAGGTCGACGCGCGCCCGGCCGCGAATTTGAAAGAATATTCGCCGCTTGAACAATGTGAGCAATCAGACTGTTGGGCTGCTCGTCGTTGTGATGGGCGCGAATCGCATGGCAAACCGCTTCAGTCTCACCGAATTTTTTTGCAAAGTCCGCTCCCACAATCGAATGATTTCCTTCGACCGTGTGATCAATTCCTTTGCCGATGTCATGCAAGAGACCGGCGCGCCGAGCGAGCTTGACGTTGGCACCGATTTCACTTGCCATCAAACCTGCTAGGTAAGCGACTTCCATTGAATGATTCAAAAGATTTTGCGTGTGTGAGGCACGGTATTTCAAACTTCCTAAAACTTTGACGATCTCAACGTGCAGATTGGTGATTCCAAGCTCGACCAAAACTTTTTCGCCGTCATCTTTGATGGACTTGGTGAGCTCTGCTTTCATTTTCTCAACCACTTCTTCGATACGGGCTGGATGGACTCGGCCATCTTCCATCAATTTTTCCAAAGTGCGCTTTGCCAATTCTCGGCGAACCGGATCAAAGCCTGAAATAACCACGGCTTCTGGAGTGTCATCGACAATCAAGTCGACTCCGCAAAGGGCTTCCAAAGTCCGGATGTTTCGACCTTCACGGCCAATGATTTTTCCCTTCATCTCATCACTTGGCAGAGATAAGACACTGACTGTGCGCTCGGATGTGTACTCACCGGCAAATCTTGCAACGGCAACAGCGAGAACTCGGCGAGATTTGGCTTGGGCTTCGGCTTCCGCGTGCTTTTCGATTTCGTCAATTTTTTTCGCGGCCGCAAGCTTTGCCGATTCTTCCAAGGCAGAGAATAATTCTCGCTTGGCTTCGTCTTGAGTCATCTGAGCCACGGAGCTCAGTTTGTCTCTTGCTTCTTGCAATTGCTGCTCGCTTTTCTTTTCGACATCTTTGACTCGATTTTCAGCGATGGCGATTTTTTCTTCGCGAACCTTCAAGGTATCAACAAAGCGCTCATTCTCTTCGAGTTTGGCTTTGAGCTGCTCGTCGATTTCTTTCAAGCGACGCTCCAATTGAGATTCTTGATTCTTTAATTTGGATTTTTGTTTTTGAATGTCAGTCTCAACATTTCGCCTTGCCCGGCCTTCGAAGTCCTTGGCCCGAGCCTGCGAGTCCCGCTCGATTTTGGTCGCTTCGGATTTGGAGCGATTGATGATTTTATCTGCTTCGATTCGTGCTGATTTTTTTTGCGTGTCATCCTGCACTTTTTTCAAATAAAAAACGGCCACTCCACCTAAGATCAAACCCACTAAGATTGAAATCACGACTTCCATTTGTCCCACCCTGCTCTTCTAGCAATCTGTTTCTGCTGATTCCTTCAAAGATTCAGCACTTCAAAAACCCCCATCTCTGTTGCGAGAAAGTCCATGCCAACGTCCCAAGGATCTTTTGGCAGCTCTTCCACAATCAGAGATGAATACACCACACCCATTTTGATTCCCGCATAACTTGCTAGAGCTCGGTCGTAAAAACCTTTGCCCCTGCCGATGCGTCCCCCATTGCTGTCAAAACCCAAACCCGGAATCATAAATCCCGAGATGTCTTTGAGATCCACTAAACTTGCGCCTTCCAGCACAGGTTCTTGGATTCCAGCGTAGGCCTTCTCAAATCCTTTCACAGGATTCAAAAACTGCAGTTGTGTGTTGATCACCTTGGGGTAAACCCAATTGAGATGAGTCGTGCGAGCAGGAAGCTCGCTCAGAGAAATTTCAGATTCAAGAGCCTGATATAAACCCCAAGTGCCTTTTTGCAAGTTCAAAAACTCGCTCAAGTGCTCCAGGAGCTGTTCAGTTTTAAGGTCTCGTTCCTGGTTCGACAAACTGGCAAGCTGAGTTCGCAGCTGGTCTCGCCAATTGGCCTTCATGCCCTTTGTTTCTATACGTTCATTCCCTGCCGTCCGACTTTGGAATGCTCGAGATCATTTGCT
>JAYUCD010000065.1:0-22622 GCA_043740515.1 Bdellovibrio sp.
CGCGAAATGATCAGCGAGCTCAAGGGCGAAGATTCCAAAAAGCTTTCGTCTGTGGTTGCAAAGTTAGATCGAATTTTAACCAAAGTTGATCGTGGTGAAGGCACTTTAGGGGCACTGATCAACGACTCAAGCCTTCATGATTCACTGAAAACGATGTTGGGAGCTCCCGACCGGAAAAAATCGATGAAAACATTGATTCGCTCATCGATCGAAAAAGCCGACAAAGAAAAAGACTAGGCGAAGACCAGTGGTCGTTGATGTTTAGTCTTCATCCTGAATAAGCTGAGCGATCGACTCTTTGAGCTCTTGCGAAGCTACCGCATCGGCCGGGACGCTTTTGCGATCCATGGTCAGACGGATTTCCTTCACGTACTCTTGCTGAAGTTTTTTATTGATCGCATCTTTCATCGGTTCTCGCATGAAGACCAACTGCTGCATCCAGGCCGAATTTTTAACCCAGACATAAAGGACTCCGCGCTGGTAGCCCACGGGTTCGCTGGCCGCAGCCATGGTTGGACCGACAAAATCTGTCCATTTTTTCCATAGTTTCCAGCGAATAAATTGAACGGAAAGCGCCGACTTGCCATTTTCAAAAAGGGCCTGTAGGACATCCGAACCCGCACTCAACTTGTCTTTTTTATTTTTATGCATGCGACTTGAGGTTTAATCATGGTCCCAAATGATGTCCATCAAAAAAGAATCACAGTCGTTGGTGCCGGCCTCGCGGGCAGTGAATGCGCCCTGCAACTCGCTGAGCTTGGCTATGAGGTGGATTTGTTTGAAATGCGCTCTCTCAGCGCTCAGGTCATGACCGAAGCGCACAAAACGGAAAAATTTGCAGAATTGGTTTGTTCGAATTCCTTTGGCAGTTTGTCCGAAGGATCTGCACCAGCTCAACTGAAATGGGAAGCCCAAGCCCTGGGATCTTTTATTTTGAAAGCAGCGGTCGAAGCGCAGGTTCCCGCAGGCCAAGCCCTCGGAGTCGACCGCGAAGTTTTCAGCCAGCTGGTGAGCACAATGGTAAGAAATCAATCGCGGATTAAAATTCACCAGAATTTAGTTCTTTCACTTGATCAGATTCCAAGACCTGCTGTGATCGCGACGGGCCCCTTGACTCATCCAAAGTTTGCGGAAAGTTTGCAAGCGCATTTCGGAGATGAGTTCCTTTATTTTTTCGACGCCATTGCACCTATTCTCGACACAGATTCGATCGATATGGAAATTGCATGGAAAGCCGATCGTTATGACAAAGGCTCAGCGGATTACATCAACTGTCCACTCGATAAACAACAGTATGACAATTTGATTTTGGAAATTCAAAATGCGCGCAAGATTGAACCAAAGAATTTCGAGTCCACTCAATTTTTTGAAGGCTGTATGCCGATTGAGACAATGGTTGCACGCGGGCCAGAGACCTTGCGATTTGGGCCGATGAAGCCTGTGGGATTGCGCCATCCTCGGACGGGACGAGAGATGCATGCAATTGTTCAGCTTCGACAGGATAATCGAGAAGCCACCGCTTACAACATGGTGGGCTTTCAGACACGCATGGCCTACGGCGAACAAACTCGAGTTTTTCGAATGATCCCAGGTCTTGAAAAAGTCGAATTTCTCAAGCTCGGAAGCATTCATAGAAATTTATTTATCAACACTCCGAAGCGACTCAACAAAGATCTTTCTAGTCAGAAAGATCCATGGCTTTTCTTCGCAGGTCAAATCACCGGCGTCGAAGGTTACTTCGAGTCGACCACCATAGGCCTTCTGGTCGCGCGCTTTATGGATCAAAAAATCCGAAAGCCTGCCGCTGAGCCAGCGAATTTTCCGCCAAGAGATTCGATGACAGGAGCCTTGCTCGAATCGATCACAGACGTGACTCGGGCCGATCACTTTCAACCGACCAATGTGAACTTTGGCCTCTTCACAGATCTCAAAGACGAAAATGGCAAAAAAATTCGCGATAAGAAGACCAAAAAATCTCGCCAGATAGCTCGGGCCCAAGCTCAATTCACCGAATGGGTGGGCTCACAAAACTGGAAAATGCCTGAGAACTTTTTAGGACTGCGATTTATGGTCGAACCTCCGACAGCACCCATGCTTAGGTCGCCAATTTCTGTTCCAGTGCCACTGAACAGCGCTGAGCTTAGCTCCAAAGCTCCTGCCAATCCGTGAGCGAAAATCCCCTCAGTCGGCGCTTCTGATAAGATATCTCTCCTAACGCCTCCTTCTCATTCAGCTGGATGTAGGCCCTGACAATCTGAAGCCCTTTCCATCCCTTCACGACTCTCGTAAATGGCCGCTGCAACCAAAGTTTGGTTTGTCGGGTTTCGCTTTGACCCAGGTTCTTAGTGGTATCGGTCACCAGAGTTAATTCATGCTTCTGAAAATTCTGCGAAATTTGACCGGCGAATACTCGTAGAAAATTCTGAAGCCCACTTCTTCTACTTCCTCGAACCAGCAAATGAATGTGATCAGCTTGAATCGAAATCTGTTCGATTCGTACATAGAATTTCCATCCATATCTTTGCGCCAGCTTTTGAATGAGGAAAAATCTTTTGTAAGTCCTCAGACCAAGTCCCGATCCCAGACACAAGCGATTTGCTTTCAGCACGAGATGGATCGAATCACGACTTGAAAGTGGTCGCGCTCCCCGTCCAAGCCTGCGTTTTCTCAGTGAGCCACCATGGGAATATCTGTGTCTCCAATGAGCTGACGAAAAAGCCATTTGAGTTTGTTTTTTTCTCCCCATATGACCGATACCCCCAAGAGATGTTTGAAGAAAGGGGATGCAAAAACAGAATCGAGACGAGAGGAGACCTATGCCTAATGACAAGGATCGAGGTCCGAATTTCAGGACCGAGGAGAGAAATGCATGACTCGGGCTGAAAAAATAATACCCAAGGTCATTCTCAACTCGAAGGAAAAGCCCGGAAAGACCTACTAGATAAGGAGTTTCCGGGAATTCAGCAAAGTCTTTGCTCATGCGCTGTTTCCTGTCTTAGAACCAGCATTCCTCATGATTGAACGCTTCAAACTTGGTTTGAGAAATCTTTTGTTAATCGGTTCGGTGTTTGGGATTACTTCTGGTGATCCGCTGTGGACTTCGCAAGTGGCTTTTGCTGGAGGCACGACAGAGCTCGAATACCGCCCGCCCGGGTCTCATCAAATCGTCAATCATCCGCTTTCCCAGCGAGACATTCATGCCTTTCTCAAGTTGAAAGCGACCACGTTACCTCTCTATGCAAATTTATTTAGAAAACATTCCTACAAGTTCGGAATTCCTTGGCAACTCACGGCCGCCGTTTCTTATCAGGAATCGCATTGGAATCCTCAAGCGCAAAGCTACACTGGCGTAAGAGGCCTCATGCAGTTAACAGAACAAACAGCTGAGCGAGTGGGAGTCGAAAATCGACGAGACACCGAGCAAAGTGTTTGGGGTGGAGCCAAGTATTTGAAAATGCTTCTCGATCGACAGCCATCAAATATTCCATTTCGCGAGCGATTGGCGTTAGCACTGGCGACTTACAACATTGGCCCTTCTCATATGGTCGATGCTCAGAGATTGGCAGTCAGCCAAAATAAAAATCCTTACCGCTGGAGCGATCTGCAGACAGTCCTTCCGCTTCTATCGCAAAAAAAATATCTCTCTCTCCTGAAGCATGGGCCGGCTCGAGGATCTGAGCCTGTCTTATTTGTACACCGAGTTTTGGCTTACTTGGATTTATTCACCGTTCAAATTTAACGGCTAATTTAAATTGACCAGCTCGAACAAAAATCAAATTCTTCAGTTATTCCACAGTCACAGATTTAGCCAAATTACGTGGCTGATCGACATCGTAACCAAGGCTACTCGCCAAATGAAAAGCCATCAATTGAAGCGGAATGACCGCGAGAATCGGATTGGTTGTCCAATGAGCTTTCGGCAAGGCCAAGTATCGCTCTGACAAGTTCTTCAATCTTTGATTCTCGCCCGTACCGATTGAAATGATTCTCCCGCCTCGAGCTTTGGCTTCTTCTAGATTTGAAACTGTTTTTTCAAAGACATCATCGCTCGGTGCGAGCATGACGATGGCCATATTTTTATCGATCAAGGCTAAGGGACCGTGTTTCATTTCGCCGGCAGCGTATCCTTCAGCATGGAGGTATGCGAGCTCTTTCATCTTTAAAGCTCCTTCCATCGCGATTGGAAAATTCACGTTCCGACCCATGTAAAGAAAACCTTTGAATGCTTTTAAACTCTCCGAAGCTTCCGCGAAATACTTGTCATAACCTAACAAAACATCCACCTGCGACGGAAGCTTCATCAAAGCCTCAACATGTTCCTTTTCAGTCCCTGCATCCACTGCGCCACGAACCTTGCCCACCGACAGAGCGAGTAGATTCATCAAAGTCAAAGTGCTCACGAAAGCCTTCGTGCTCGCCACTCCAATTTCGGGTCCCGAATTCATGTAAAGATGACCGTGAGCTTCTCGATCAATTGACGAATTTTTGACATTGCAAATCGAAAGAGTCTTGCAGCCCCTCTCTTTGGCTAAACGAATCGCCGCCAACGTATCGGCTGTCTCTCCACTCTGCGAGACAGTGACCACCAAGGTGTTTTTTCTGAGAACTGGATGGCGATATCGAAACTCACTGGCGACGTCGACTTCGACAGATATCTTTGCAATCGACTCTAATAAATATTTTCCCATCTGAGCCGCGTAGAAACTGGTTCCGCATGCGACAATTACGATCTGCTCAACACTGCGAAAGATATCTGAAGTTGCCTTCCAATCTTTGGCTAAATCTAAATTCTCCAAATCATGGGCCTCTTCACCCGTGAAACCTAAACCCTTCAGCTGAACCGCAAATTGATTCGGGACCAAGTGCGGCGCCATCGCTGCTGAAATCGCATGTGGCTGCTCGTAAATTTCCTTCAGCATGAAATGTGAGAAACCTTTTTTCTCGGCCTGATCAAAATTCCAATTGAGCTCAATCGTTTTCTTTTGAATTTTTTCACCGACCGCCGAGAAAACTTGAACCTCAGCTTTCTGAACGAGTGCAATCTCTCGATCGTTCAAATAAATAAATTTTTTGGTGTACTGAAGTGCTGCCTGCACATCGCTAACAATAAAAACTTGATCTGCTCCCAAGCCGATAACTAGAGGAGGACCGTCTTTGAAAGCAACAATTTGATCGGGCTGCTGATCCCAAATTGCTAAGATCGAAAAAGCTCCGCGCAATTGTTTCAGAACAACAATCACCGCCTTGAAAAGATCTTTTTGCTTTTCAACTTCTTCAGCTAGCAGATGTGCCACCAATTCTGAATCAGTCTCCGATGTGATCTGCGCTCCTCGCTTGAGCAAAGCTTCGCGGATCTCTAAATAATTTTCGATGATTCCATTATGAACCAGACTGACGCCTTTCACTTGATGCGGATGAGCATTGCTCTCGGATGGCACTCCATGAGTGGCCCAACGAGTATGACCGATACCCAAATGCCCATTGAAGGATTCGTTTTGCAATTTGGCTTCAAGATTTTTCAGTTTGCCTTGAGCTCGAACCCGTTTGAATTTTCCGTCGTCAAGAATCGACACTCCGGCACTGTCATAGCCCCGGTATTCCAATTTTTTCAATCCACTGATGATAACGTCTTTTGGATTTTGCGGACCCCAGTAGCCTACGATTCCACACATAAATTAAGTCTCCGACTCTTCGTCTTTTTTCACACTCACATAATTCTCTTTGATGAACTGTTTAGCTCGAGCGACTGCAAGGGCTCGCGCAGGAACATCTTTCGTCAATGTAGAGCCAGACCCAATCACGGCATCATCACCGATGGAAATTGGCGCGATGAGCTGAGTGTCGCTGCCAATGAAAACATTATTGCCAATCTTGGTTTTGTATTTTTTGTGATCGGTTGCATAGTTGCAGGTGATCGTGCCACATCCGACGTTCACATTTTCGCCAATTTCAGCATCGCCGAGGTAGGTCAGGTGCCCAGCTTTGGATTTTTTTCCGAATTGAGTTTTCTTCATCTCCACAAAATTACCCACATGAGCTTCTTCGCCAATCACAGTTTCAGGACGAAGTCTCGCAAAGGGTCCGACAGACGCCCGGGTATGAATCTGGCATTTCTCCAAATAAGAGTATGCTCGTATTTGCACGCTGTCGGCGACTTCGGTGTCGACCAAATAACAACCGGGTTCGACGGCTGTGAAGGAACCAATCTTGGTTCGACCGCGCAAAAAGACATTCGGATAAATCACACTGCCTGGATCCACCTGCACGGATTCTTCGATGAAAACCGAAAGTGGGTCAATCATCAGGACTCCGGAATCCATCAGCTGTTTGGCTTTTCGTCGGTAGACCAAGCGCGAAGCTCGGGCTAGCTCTTGTTGACTGTTGACTCCGACGGCAACTTTTTTATTTCCTTTGATCGCATTGACCTTCAAATAGTCTTCAAGACAAATTGAAATCAAATCGGTCAAATAGAATTCTTTTTTTGAATTTTGATTTTGAATTTTCGGTAAATACTCGGAGAGCACTTCGGCTTTGGCCAAATAAATTCCTGTGTTCACTTCTTGAATCTTCAAGGTGTCAGAGGACGCATCCTTGGCCTCAACGATTGCGGCCAGGCGTCCTTGATGACGAACCACTCGACCAAATTCTTTCGGCTGATTTAAAACCGCTGTCACCACAGCGAGGTCGGATTGACCTTGAGTGAATTCCGCCATGAAGTGACTGATGTCCGAAGCTTCAATCAATGGATGATCTCCATTGAGAATGATCACGTTGCCCTCGATGCTATCGGGCTGTGCAGATTTGACCGCATCGGCTGTCCCCAGCTGCTGAGCTTGAACATGCATCTGCACTCCGAGCGGCTCGACGATCGCTTTGACTAAATTC
Organism: Bdellovibrio sp.; assembly: GCA_043740515.1. Classification (GTDB taxonomy): domain Bacteria; phylum Bdellovibrionota; class Bdellovibrionia; order Bdellovibrionales; family Bdellovibrionaceae; genus 21-14-0-10-47-8. The sequence continues at coordinate 6,886 of JAYUCD010000065.1, forward strand.
AAGCCATGCCCGATCACCACTCGCACCTCTTGAACTCCTGCTTTTTGGCAAGAAGCAATTACAGAAAGAAGCATCGGTTGCCCGGCCACTGGATGCAAAACTTTGGGCAAAGGAGATGCCATCCGAGTGCCTTTGCCGGCTGCTAAAATAATTGCAGTCCAAGACCCATTTTTTTCTTTGTTAGTTTGGCTTTTCATAGAGACAATTAAATCATGAGTCTTGAGATTTTACATCAATCTTTCTGGAGCAGGTCTGCTCTCGGAAAAGCGATTGAATTGCATTCTTGCCTTCGTCCTTCACAGCGTCCAATTTTATTTATTGGTGGAGTGCACGGCGATGAGCCAGAGGGCGTAAAACTTGCCGAGCAATTCCTGATCTGGTTGCAAAAAAACAACAAGAGCGATTTTCATTCTTGGATTCTCATTCCCTGTTTGAACCCAGATGGTTTTCACAATCAAGATCGAGTGAATGGGCGAGGCGTGGATTTGAATCGCAATTTCCCCAGTCCTGACTGGACTTCGAAAATCAAAGCGCCGCGCTACAATCCAGGCCCCCATCCAGCGAGCGAGCCCGAGGTCCAGTCTCTTTGTCGATTGGTCGAATCCTCTCAACCACAAGTCATCATCCATTTTCATTCCTGGAAAGCTTGCGTTGTCTACACTGGCATCACCGGAAAAACTTGGGCCGAAAAAATTGCTGGAAATTCTGGCTATTCGGTACGAGAAGACATTGGCTATCCAACCCCCGGAAGTCTCGGGCAATATGCTTGGCTGAAATTTAAAATTCCCGTGGTCTGCGTTGAAGAAGAAGAAAAATCAGATCTAGAAAAAATCTGGCCACGATTTGCTAAAGGTTTAGAAAAAGTTTTGACTCGAGATCAGGGGTCCTCCCAATGAATATCAAACTGATTGTCTTTGATCTCGATGATACCTTGCTCGATACCATGCAGATTTTGATTCCCATCGCACGCACCCCGGCCTTTGAAAAGCGAATTCGCGAACCTTTGCCATTGCTGCCCGGAGCACTGGAAAATTTGCATTATCTTCAAAAGAAATATCAGTTGGTCTTACTGACTCAAGGCCGGACCGACGCTCAGAAACAAAAAGTTCAATCGATTGGAATTGAAGCTTTCTTTTCTCATCAATATTTCGCAGATCCTTCACTGAATCAAAGCAAGCAGCAATACTTTGCTCAAATCCTCAAAGAGTTTCGCTTACAACCCACAGAGATGCTCAGTATCGGAAATCGTCGCTCCACTGACATCCGTGAAGCTAAAAAACTAGGCGCACAAACTTGCTTATTTAATTATGGCGAACATCAGAGCGAAAAACCCGAATGCCCAGAGGATGTACCTGATTTTGAAATTCTCACTCACGCGGAATTGATTTCAACATGTCATCTCTGAATTCGAGTGTTCTTATTTTAGGTCTACAAAATATACCTTCCATGCATGTGGGGGCCGACAGCGTGATTGATTGGAAGCCTCATCTGCCCTCCCTGGCACAACGATCTTACAATGTTGTCTGTGCACTGGTCGAAGATATGAAATCACCAGAGTTTGAACAACTCTCACAGTATTTGATCGAGAAAAATCCCACAGTCCAGATGGTGATGGTTTCTGGGTCAGCGAGCTCAACGATCGATTTGCAAAAAATCTTTGAGAAGTTTCCTGTTTTTAGAATTGCTGATCAGGAAAATTTGCAGAATCTCGAACGAGATTTGGTTTTTGGCTTGGAGGAAGCCCAGATGTCGCAACAGGAACAAGAATTAGAAAATCTTGTTCAGGGACAAAACCAAAATCTCAAACATCTCTATCAAGAACTCGAAGACCGAGTCCAAAAGCGGCAAAATTTTTTGCTGGAAACTCGGCGAAAAACTTATATTGCCAATGCTCGTTGGGAATCACTCCGAGAAGCTATGATTGCCATTTATCAATCGGTTTCTACAGGAGATATGGAACGCAAATTACTAGAAGTGCTTCAGCCGACGATGCATCTCGAATCGATCCGCATTCTCTTCAGTCCTCAAGACAAATTCCTGACTGATCAAAAGCGAAGCCAGCAAAGTTTTTCCATTTATCAAGCACCGCTTTTTCGCTCACAAGATCAAGTCGGCTCGTCGCTCTTTATTCGCAATCAAAAACTACCCTTTCAGAGAGAAGAAACAGATTTTCTGTTGCGCGTCACCGAAGCAGCTTCCCTGGCTCTAGACAGGCAAACCAAACTGGAAGAATCGGAAACTCTGAAAGAACAGTGGCAGGCAACTTTCAACGCTGTTTCTGACCCAGTCAGTTTGATCAACCAAAATTACGATCTCATTCAAACCAACTCTGCCTTCATAAAGAAATCAGGCCACTTGAGCGAGCAAATCGTCGGGCAAAAATGCTACCGGGTTTTATTTCAAAGAGACACGCCTTGTTCCCATTGCCAGTTAGGGAAGAATTTTCGCTTGGATGCGGTGAAAACAAAACTTGCGAGCAAAGTTTCAAATTCTGTCGCTTATGATGTCTACAGTCAGCAAATTCCCATTGATCCCATCCAGTCGACGGTCTTCGTGAATTTCTATCATGACGTCACAGAGCAGATTCGCATGGAGCGGAAGATTCTCGAAAGCGCTCGGCTCGCCGAAATCGGAACAATCGGCAGCAGCATCGCCCACGAGCTGAACAACCCGCTGGGAGGAATTCTTTCCTTTGTGCAATTGATAAAAATGGATCTAGAAAAAACCGATCCGCTTTTTGAAGATGTGAATTCGATGGAAGAAGGCGTTCGACGCTGCAAAGACATCGTGCAAAATCTTTTGGGTTTTACTCGGGATCCCATGGTTGACGAAGAAACAGAGCTCGATCTTCGAGACGTCCTTCATCGAGCTGTGAAAATTGTTGAGCTGCAAACAAAATCTCGAGGCATCGAAGTCAAATTGCAATTGCCATCCGAAAAATGTGAGTTCAAAGGGCACTTTAATTTACTGTCTCAAGCCGTACGAAATATTTTGCAGGCATCGATTGAAGCATCGATGGAAAAGGCGCAAAACCAAAAAGGTTTTCAAGGGATGATTGAAGTTCGCCTTGAGATCAAAGAAAGTGAATATTTCTTTCGAATCATCGACAACGGTTTGGCTGTCGAAGCGACTCTCAGCTTAGGTTTGTCGGTGTCTGGGCAAATCATTCACGATTACGGAGGCTCTTTGGAATTTTCTTCCCAAGCCAAGCCTTTTCGCCTGGCACAATTTACACTGCCTCGTCTAGTTTTTCAGGCCTGAAGCCGCGAAATGCTCGCGGATTTTTGACAGGTCCGTCAAAGTTCCAATAAACTATGAAGAACCGGCCAAGGAAGGAAGGTTCATGCGATCATCTCGAGTCCTAGTTGTTGACGACGAATCCACTTTACGAACTGCTCTCTTTCGAATTCTTGATCGCAAAGGTTTGAGTGTGATCACTGCAAACCGAATCGACGAAGCAAAAATGCTCTGTCAAAGCGATCAAGTTTTAGACTTGGCTTTGGTGGATCTCAATCTTCCCGATGGTGATGGCATTGATTTGATGACTCATTTAAAAAGTGTGCATCCCAATTGCCAAGTGATCATCTTGACCGGTCACGGAACCATCGAGTCGGCTGTACGAGCCACACAAAAAGGCGCTTTCCATTTCATCACCAAGCCTTTCAATATGGAAGAACTGGTCAGCTTGGTGGACAAGGCCTTGGCTCACAAACAGTTGCAGCAGGAAAATCAACAGCTGCGAACCGAGCTGCAAAAAAAATATCAATTTGAACAGATCATCGGAAAAAGTGAAGGCATTCAAACAGTGCTCTCCTTAATTGAGCGAGTCGCCGATTCCGACTCAACCGTTCTCGTCACCGGAGAAAGCGGCACTGGCAAAGAGCTTGTTGCAAGAGCCGTTCACTACAATTCACCTCGAGTGAATCAAGCTTTCATCGCCATCAACTGCGGCGCGATTCCAGCAGAACTTTTGGAAAGTGAATTGTTCGGTCATGTTAAAGGCGCTTTCACAGGTGCCATCGCCAATCGACTCGGACGATTTGAAATGGCGGACGGTGGAACAATCTTTTTGGATGAGATTGGTGATATGCAGCCTGCACTTCAGGTCAAACTCTTACGCTTTCTGCAGCAACGAAGTTTCGAACCTGTCGGCGGAGCAAAAAGTGTTTCTGTGAATGTACGCGTGATTGCAGCAACCAATAAAAATCTCGAAGCCCTGGTCGAAGATGGTCGCTTTCGCGAGGATCTTTATTACCGTCTGAATGTGATCCCTATCGTGATTCCCGCATTGAAAGAACGAAAGACAGATATTCCGCTGCTGTTCTCGCATTTTGTCGAACACTTCAACCGAAACAAAGGCCGCAAGCTGACAGGCATCTCTCCAGAAACCATGGACTGTCTTGTCAATTATCCCTGGCCAGGAAATATCCGTGAGTTGGAAAATCTGGTTGAGCGCTTAGCGATCCTCAAGGGACAAGGTCAGATTGAAATGAATGATCTCCCCATCAAATACCGAACGATACCGACTCAAGCTGAGAGTTCACTTCGCTTTGATCTTCCCGACGACGGGATGGATTTCAACACAGCCGTGGATCGATTCGAAAATAATTTGATTTTGCGGGCTCTTGAGAAAACAGGTTGGAACCGCAATCAGGCGGCACTTCTCCTGCGTTTGAATCGGACCACTTTGGTCGAGAAGATTAAGAAAAAGGGACTGAGGCCTCCAGGTGATACAGGTCTAGATATGTCCGAAAGTGGCGATTCCGTCGAGTCTTCAGGTCCAGGATTTTTCCGCCAGGGGCCAGATATTTCTCAATAATGGATTGAGCTCGGCATATTTTTGTCGAGCCAACTGACTCCTACCGATTTTGTCTTACTTTGAGTCATTCATCCCATCTCAAGAATCAATTCAGACTGCAAAAACTCTCAAATATTTTTCCAGAAATCCCGATAAGTCTTCAATCGACGCAGGGAGAAATTGCATGTCAACTCCGGGAAAAGTAGTTAAAAAAGGTGAGTTCCTTTTCAAAGAGGGCGATAAAATTCAGCACATACACCTCATACAGCAAGGTGCTATTTCGCTGGTTTTGGTTCGTCCCAAAAAAAATATTGATTTGGCCACTTTGAATAGCTCGCAAGTCATCGGAGAACAGGGCCTTTACGGCGGCACAACTTATCCTTTCTCTGCGATGGCAACTGTTGAGACAAAGATCGTTGAAATTCCATTGGATTCTTTCAGCAAAGTGGTTGAGACCTCTCCACAAATGATCAAGGTCCTTGTTAAATCCTTGGTCGACCGCCTCAAGGCGCTGACAAGCGAAGTAAAATCCAGCAAAATGGAAAAGGATTCCAGTCCATGCCCCGAGGATCAAGTTGCGAAAATATTTGGAACTGTATTTCATACTGCTAATCACAAAGGCACTCGCAATGAAAAAAACGCGAATCATGTCACGGTTGATTGGACGATGTTCAAGCAGTACTCGCAGCGAATTTTCTCGGAATCCCCGAAGCGCCTCGAACAAGCCATTTGTGTTTTGGTCAAATTGAAACTAGCAAGCTTTGAAATGGGGCGGCCGCCAGAGGATCCAGAAGGACCAGAGCAGATCATGAAAGTAAATATTTTAGATCTAAGTGCTGTCGAGGCTTTCTTTGAATTTTATCAGTATTATTATTTCAAAGGAACAGCCAAGTCTGAGGTCCTCAAAGTCGATGATAGCTGCCATAATCTTTTGAATCATCTCACAGCAATGAGTGAAGGGCTGGAGCTTGATCGCTTCGGAGTGGTCACTTTGGATTTCCAAAAGACACTCGATCATTTCAAGCAAGAAGTTGGCTTGAACCTCAACACGGATCATTTCACGAGACTGGAGCAAAAAGGAATTTTTGCGAAACGTCAGGCCCGACAAGACGGAAGCGTGGTTTTGCAATTTGAAGTCAAAGAATTCAAAACGACGCAAAAAATTTGGCGCATCCTCAAAGAAATCGACAAGTGGAATGAAAAAGGCCTGGTTGATTTGAATGAAGTGGAAGTCAAAGCCAAGAAAAAAACTGATGGCTCTGCTTGTCCACAGTGCACCGCTAATCTTCCCGCACAGTCAAAATTCTGCCCAGAGTGCGGCCTTAAGGTCGCAGCAGCCTCTTAGATTCTAAATTATTTTCTGCTTCTATTTTGTGGTGGCTGGAACATTTTCAGCCATCATGGAAAGAACCTCAAACATCACATCCACTCCGACCAGTGAAGTGATATCCGCGTGATCAAAGGGTGGTGAAATTTCCACCACATCAGCAGCAATCAAGTTCGGAATTTTCAAAAAACGCAAAATTCTTTGTGCCTCATAGGTCGTCATGCCACCGATCACAGGAGTTCCTGTGCCGGGAGCGTAAGCAGGATCCAAACAATCCACATCAAAACTGATGTAAGTCGGAGTGTTATCGAAGCTCGGCAAGCTCTTCAAAAAAGAATCCAAACTGCCAGCTCGAATGTCATCCATTGTCTTCACAGTGATTCCATGTTTTTTGATAAAGTTCAGATCGTCTCCGCCCGCCAAAGGACCACGAATTCCAATCTGAAGCATTTTCTTGGGATCAACCAATCCTTCTTCCACCACATGCCGAGCAAAAGCCCCGTGATGATACTCACAGCCCCAAGCTGCTGGATAGGTATCGAGATGCGCATCGAAATGCACAAATCCCAAAGGTTTTTTGTAAGTCCGATGAAGGGCTCGCAAGACCGGTAAAGTTGTCGAGTGATCACCACCAACCCAAACGAATTTCTTTTTCTTTTCCAAAACTTGATCGACAAATTTTTCAATGCGCGCATAAGTTTGCGCTTGATCGATCGGAACTGTCGGACAATCTCCGATGTCGGCAATTTTCAGTTTCTGAAATATATTAAGTCCTCGACTCCAATGAAATCCACGACCCAAACTGGAGGCCTCTCGAACTCGAGAGGGCGCAAAGCGAGGACCCGGTCGATAAGAGACGCCGCCATCATAAGGAATTCCAAAAAGTGCGACATCAAAATCTTGATCAGGTGAAGCAATCGGCAAACGAAAAAAAGTTTTGATGCCAGAGAACCGGGGAAACTCACGACCGCTCAGTGGTTGATAATCAGGCTGGAAATCAGACTTGCTTGACATACGGCACTCCTGTTAAGTCTTGGCACCAAAGGACATGGTCATGAAAGCAACCCCCGTACAATTAAGCAAGTTGTTACTTGCCTGGTACAAAGAGAATCACCGAGATCTCCCGTGGCGTCGCGATCGAGATCCCTACCGAATTTGGATCTCAGAAGTGATGCTGCAGCAAACGACTGTGGCCGCAGTGATTCCCTATTACGAAAAATTTCTGGCGCGCTTTCCGACTGTGCAAAATTTGGCTCAGGCAAAGCTAGAATCTGTTTATGAACAATGGGCCGGGCTGGGATATTACAGTCGCGCTCGCAATCTTCACAAGGCAGCGCAGGTCCTCGCTGCCAATGGATTTCCGAAATCGGCGGAAGAACTTTTGCAATTACCGGGATTTGGTCCTTACACTTCTCGCGCCGTTTCCAGTCTGGCCTTCGGTGAACAAGTCGGAGTCCTCGACGGCAATGTGATTCGAGTTCTCTGCCGAGCTTACGGCTGGAACACCAAATGGTGGAATGGGAAAGCTCGCGCGCCTTTGCAAACGGCGGCGGATGATATCGCCTCCCAGGGTCCCTCTGAATTATTGAACCAGGGATTGATGGAACTGGGTGCGACTGTCTGCACTCCGCAAAATCCGATCTGTCTTATTTGTCCTTGGAGTCAACACTGTGTGGCTCTGAAATCACATCAGACGGATCAGATTCCCAAAAAACGACCGAGAAAAAAAACAGAGGTCTGGGTTTGGAAGCTCCAGCTGATGACCAAGGGAAGTGGAAAGGCACAAAAGCTCGCTCTGATTCCGAACGATTATGCACCTTTTCTGAAGGGCCGTCTGATTTTTCCAGGAAGCATTTGCCAACAGGCGGAAAAACCAAAGAGCTTTGACCTTCAGCACGGCATCACTCATCATTCTATTTACATTCAGATCGAAAAAATTTCGCCTCAAAATTTGGAGAAGATTCAGTGGGTGGCAAGCCAGGAAATAAAAAAAATAAACCCCTCCAACCTCATGCAAAAAGTTTTGCAAACAGCGAATCAAAAAAGCGAATCTCTTCCGAGCTGACTTGCTTGAGTCTGTTGCTTCTTTCGGCAACAGTTTTGTCCACACTTGTAGCATGCTCGACTTTGTTCAAAAAAAATTCAAAATCAAGCAGCTCTCATCTTGAAGAGTCCACCCGACCAGCGCAATTTGAAATGACCAACTTGGGATTGCAACTGACTCAAGTTGGAGAAAATGATTCCCCCGCGATCTCAAGCGATGGCAAAAAACTTGTGTTTATCAGCCGAGGCAGACCAGGCCAGCCACAGAGTCAGGTTTTCGTTTTGGATTTAGAGTCTCGTCGTGCCAAGCGATTGACCTTTCAAGATGGGGACTGCAGTCATCCGATTTTTTTGAAGAACGACAAACAAATTGTTTACTCTTCAACAACTGACGAACTGAAAGATCATCCACTTCTTTTTCAAAAAAAGACGGAGCCTATGCCCTGGCCTCCGTCGAATCTGTATCTCAGTGATTTGAAGGGAACATCGATCACGCGTCTCACCCGGCGAGGTGCTTATGATGGCAAAGCCTGGCCTCAAACCGACAAAAGCTTAGTTTACAATCAGGCGATGGGACCGAGGCTTGAGCTTTGGCAGTTTCATTTGAATTCAAATAAATCAAACTTGCTTTTGTCGAACAAAGAAAAATCAGTGGAAAATTTACGTCTTTCAACTGACGAAAAACAGAGCGTTCGAATCGAGCACTCACCAGATCAAATCATTTTAGCAAGTTCAAAAAATCTCAATCGAGAGACAACGACTTTGAAATTGCCGCAAGGAATTTACCGCGACCTCAGCTGGATTTCCCCCCAGAAACTGATGTTCAGTGCGCAGATTTTAAAAAAGCCATTTCAAATTTATCAGTATGATTTGCCTAGCCAGTGTCTTCAGCTGGTCATCGAGTCCAATCACAATCTCCTGTCACCTGTACAGGTTCCAAAAGAAAACGCCGTCATTCTGACGGCGCAAACGGAAAAGATTTCTCAAATTTTTTACAAAGACCAAATCAAAACAGACTTGACCTCAAACCCCTGCCTGAAATGGCAGGAGTCCGAAGCAAGCATCGATCAAACTAAGGCGCAAAACTAGGATCTAAGATTTGCATTTGATCATCGGTGAGCAGATCCGATGAAACCGTTCGGTTGTCAGGCATCAAAAGCATCAATTTTCCAGAGGCTTGGCCCTTTGCAAATTCAGTAGACACTGTTTGCCCAGCTGCCAAAGTCAAAGACTCGGGCAAATTCTTGTAGGCTTGAGTGCTTTCGTCCAATGAAACGCTCATCCATTCTTTGGCACCATTACCCAAGTAATCATCCATTTGAACGGCACTTGCATCATTGAAAATAGTGGCGATCTTGATGGCCAGTTGTCCATTTGGTCGCCGAGCCAGCTTCGTCACATCCGCTTCGACAATGATCACTGTCGAATTGTTGTAAAGCTTCATCGGCAGTGCATCCAGAACCGCAGGAGCATAGCTCTCCTCGGGTTTTGTTTTTCCTTTCGGAGTCGGCACCAGAGTGGCCTCTTCAAACTTGCGACGAATCTCACGAGCTTTGGGAGCATCCAATAAAACACTTGCAAACTGATTCTCCTTCGTCGGAGTCCCCAAACCTTTGACGTTACCCAAAGCGATTCCTGCAAGCTCTTGCTGGGGCTGATCGTCAGCGCCCGAATTCAACAGCACAGAAACCTCACAAGCATTCCAAGTTGTCATGGCCTCAAAAATTTTGACTCCAACCTGCAAGACCTTCAGCGTTTCCTCGCCAACTTTTTTGTCGATGATTCGATATCCCACTGCTTGAAGATTGCAAGCCCGGCTCATGAATTGATCGTGAGTCGGGTCTTCTTTGCGTTTTCCCAGTCCCAAGAGATTGAACGGCAGAACTGTTCCCTTCTGGACTCCAGAATTAGTCAAACTCAATTCAGAAACAGCACCAGCAGAGGAAGCTTCCGACCCGGCATGAACTTTCAAAGTAGAAGCTTTGATCTGAGAGATTTTTTTCACCAGTGCCAAAACCGGAACGCGGTGAATTTCAACTCCGCCGACTGTCAATTTCAACATGCCATCCAATTCAGATTCAGAGTCCGCAAGTTGGCGCACACTGACTCGAAATCGCAAAGACACCGTCTTAGATTCACCAGCCGCTAAATTTAAATCTTGAGGATTTTCCAAACTCAAGCCAGGCGCTGCCGACATTTCAACTTTCATTGCCAAATTTTCTTTGGAGATATTTCGCACTTGAACCGCTTGAGCGAGCAAGGACTCTGTTTCCAAATTCAATTCGCCAAGCGAGAAGGCGGTTTTATCAGCAACCACCTTTGCTAATGCCGACTGATCGACTTGGACTCGTCCAGCGCCTTGGCGAGACAATAAATAGTTTGCCTTTTTTTCATCGCCGATCGATTTTGCATGCCCCATCACCAACGATTTCAATTCTTCAGAATTGAGCTCAGGATGCATCTGTTTCATCAACGCCATGACACCAGTGATGTGTGGGCCGGCCATTGAAGTTCCAGAAAATTTGACTCCTTTGTTTCCTTTGCCCATTGCTGCTGAAATCACATTTGATCCCGGTGCAGAAATTTCCGGTTTCAGAAGACCATCCATCGAACGTGGACCTTTGGATGAAAAGTCTGTCAATGTATCGATTAATTCCGGCTTCTCGATTTTTTCAGTCGTCTGAAACTGAACCGAAACCTCTCCAGATTTCATTTCATTTTTCAAGGAGTCCGCAAGAGCCTGCGAAATCATCACAGCTGGAATTTCATAATTTCCCTCACCACCCATTGAAATGGGACTTCCAGGTTGGTTGTTGCCAACCACAACTCCGATCGCTCCCGCTTGAAAAGCGCGGCGAACTTTTTCGGAAAAAGGCACCAAGCCTCGATCAATAAAAGCAACTTTACCTTTGAGCAAAACAGCTACTTCAGGAGCCAAGTCTTTGTCTGCCACTCCAACAAAAACCAAAGGTCCTACGATAGGACCTGAATCTTTGATCGGTTTCGAAATAGGTCCTTCAATCGCTTCTGCGACGTGATTTCCAGCGGCCGAAGTAAATTTCACCGCAGCAAATTTCCAGTTGTGAAAAGCATCATCAATCGATGCCGCCACAGAAAAGGCTTCTTCAACCACACTGGGAGCGCCAACAATGTAATCGTTATTTCCCGAATTACCTGCTGAGGCCACGACGAAAGTGCCGCCTTTGGAAAGGTTGCGAATCGCTTCACCGTAGAGCACGTGAGGATTTCCGTATGAACTTCCCAGAGATAAATTGACCACATCCAATTGATCAGCTGGATTGCCGTCATGGCTTGGATTGGCAGCGAATTCGAGACCTGCAATCACAACAGCGTCGCCGGTTGAACCCTCAGCTCCGAAAACTTTGATCGCATAGAGAGCCGCACCGGGTGCGACGCCTGAATAAGTTTCGACTCCATCACCGATCCCCGCAACGGTGCCCGCCACATGACTTCCGTGACCAGCTTCATCCAAGGGATTGTCGTCAGGCACTGGCAAATGGTGAGTGTAATCTCCCGAAGCTGTATTGTATTCAGTGCCCGCGAGGTCAATTCCGCCTACCACTTTTTTGGTCGGGAATGCAGGATTGGTCTTAGATGGATCGACGGCCTTGTAAGCTTCTTCAGTTCCAGCTCCACCGAACATGGCATGGGTGTAATCGATTCCGGTGTCGATGATTCCGACTTTCATTCCCGTGCCATCAAAACCCATCTCGTGCACTTTTTCAGCACCAATAAATTTGACCGAGTTTCTTTCTAAGATTGCAGAAACCGCAGCAAGCTGAGAGCCGGGATTTTCTTGTATTGCCGGTCGACCAAAACCAGCATCTTTTTCCACGTAAGCTATGTGCATGCGTGAGGAAATTTGATCGGCCAAGCTGATCGGCGCAATGATCGCAAACCCATTCAACACCATACGGTATTTGAAGAGAACTCGAATTTCCGAAGAAAGTTGTTTCAAGTCAGCAATGGCCTGAGCTTGTTCCGCATCGATTTGTTTAACCGAATCGGGATCAAGCTGAGTCTTCCCGTTGACTCGATGAGAAGAGTTCAAGAGCGCTTCGGACTTGAGCTTCACGATCGCAATGAACTGGTCCTGGCGAATTTGACGGTTACTAAAGATACCCGCTTCTTCTCCGCCCAGTCTTTCGAGAGTGCTCTTATGAGGCGAACAAGCCGTCAAAAGCAGAGCTGGCAAAGCCAGAGGCAAGACAAAAAGCTTGAGGTAACTTGAAACCGATTGAGAAAACATGAAAACCCCCCAGGGTTTGGTGTGGTCTAGAACGCTCGCGGAAACTACTGGTGTAACAGATAAAATTCAAATAAAACTAAGTTATGACTGCAGTTAATTTTTTCGACAGACCGATTGTAAAAATAACTCTCGCTTTAAGTTTGTTTCTCAATTGCCTCGTCAGTCTTAAGGCTTACGCCGCTCCTTATCCCGGAATGGGCTCCTCCTTGCTGGTTGCGCCAGAGCGGGGATTATTTTGGCAACGCAAAGGCTTTGCGCTCCGGACCGCCAATTCAGGCTGGGAGTTAGCTGCTCCCCAGAACGAAGCCTCCGCAGCCTTGAGATATGTAAAGCCTGGCTCTTCGACCGCCTCTTTGGCCGTCCAACTGGAGACCTTAAAGGCGGATCTCAGTTTGGAAAATTACGCCAAACGCTGGATCCGCGATTACTCGAGCTATGGGTTTGAAATTTTGGGCACTCAGACTTTTTTACAAAATGGTTCGAAGGGATTGGTGGTCGATCTATTTCACAAAAAATCTGATCAGCAGTTGCGCCAGATTCTCTTCTTGAAAAATAAAAACATCGTCATCCTAACCTGCAAAGATGAGCGAAAAAAATTCACTCAGACCTTGCAGGGATGCAATCAGATTTCAAAAACTTTTGAATGGAATTTGAAGCTTACTCGCCCAGTAGCTTTTTAAAAAATCCACCCACTTTTTTCAACAAACCCGCTGGAGCTTTTTTGCTCGTTGGACCTGAAGATCGGTGATTGGATTTTTTTGGCTTGGGTCGAGAATCGCCTTTGACTTCGCCATGAGCCTGCGCCGCATGTTGAGGTCGACGAGCTGGAGGAGGATGTTGACCTGGAGTTCGAGGTTGAGGCCTTGAAGCTCCAGCCGTTGCACCGGCACTGTTGGCCTGAGGAGATGCAGATTTCGCCGCATTTCCTGGCTCACGCCGAGGACCGCGCTCTGATGCTGCTCTTTCGGGTCGACCTCCGCCTGCATGTCGTCCGCCCGCGCCTTGAGTTCGCTTTGCATCTTTTGGCCCGCTAGCATTTGCTTCGCGGCGAGGTCCGCGATCGGAAGAAGAACGATCGGGGCGTCCACCTCGATCACCACCGCGTGGAGCTCCTCGACCACCGCCTGAAGGAGCTCGGTCAAATCTGCCGCCACCACCGCTATCTGTATTGAAATCTTCTCGAGGCATTGGCTTCATCTCCTTGATCAATTCGGATTCTTCGATCCAGCCGATATCAACTTTGTGTTTTAAATAATCTTCGACTCGCGAAAGCGATTCCACATCGCGATCACTGACCAGGGAGAAGGCTCGCCCTTCCGCTCCTGCTCGGCCGGTTCGACCGATGCGATGAACATATGATTCTGCATCTTGAGGCAGTTCATAATTGATAACCATATCGACACCCTTGATGTCGAGGCCTCGGGCCGCAACATCCGTTGCCACCAAAATATTTTTTTCATTTTCGGCCCGGAACTGCTCCATCACTCGGGTTCGTTGAGCTTGTGTCAACAGACTGGAGATTCCCATGGCATGCACACCATTTTCGCTGAGGAATCGAGCGACTCTCTCAACGTTGTGTTTGAAATTACTGAAAATAATAGCTTGTTTAGGATTGTGCTTTTTCAACAAAGACAAAAGATACATCGGCTTGTCTTGATGACCGACGTGGAAAAGTTCGTCTTTGACGTTCTCCGCTTTGGCTTGATCCCGACTGACATCAATCTCAATCGGCTCTGCACCGAACTGATAAGCAGTATTCAATACATCAAAATTCAAAGTCGCGCTGAACACCAAAAATTGCCGTTCTCGAGGGACTCGGGACAGAACATATTTCATGTCCTCTTTGAAACCCATGTCGAACATGCGATCCGCTTCATCAAAGACGATGGCGCGGACTTGCTTGAGATCAACCACGTGTTCTTTGTAGAGATCAATCAATCGACCCGGAGTTGCGACAACGAACTCAACTTGGTTTTTGAAAGCCTCTTTTTGTTTGTCGTATCCGGTTCCGCCGTAAACCGAAGCGCCGCGCAGGCCGGAGCCTTGACCAAGCGACAAAACATTTTCATGCACTTGTTCAGCAAGTTCGCGAGTTGGCACCAAGATCAAAATAAAATTCTGAGCTCGCCAATCTGTAAAGGAGCGTTTCACTGAGAATTCTTTTTGCTCGTCCGTTTGATTTTCCAGCTTGAGTTGACCTTTGAGAATTCGGTCCATCAAAGGAATCAAAAAAGCTGCGGTCTTACCAGTACCGGTTTGAGCCAAGCCGGAAAGATCTTTTCCTTCGAACACATGTGGAAAAACTGCCGACTGAATCGGAGTGGTATCGGCATAGCCAAGTTTTTCAATTGAATTAAAGAGACTGGGTTCCAGTTGCAAATCAGAAAATTTCAAAGTCGTTCCTCGAAAAGTAAAGTCATTGAGCCGACCAACCTAGCTTATGCGGAGAGGCCTGTAAACTTTCGAATGACTTGTAAAAATTCTTCAGGCTGGTCCGAGTGAACCCAATGCCCCGCATTAGATATCTCCACTCCCTCGATCCTGGGATTCGACAGGCTCATGCGTTCAAAAGTATCCCGGGAAAGTTCGCCCGAATTTTCGCCGCGAATCACCAAAGTGGGCATGGGCAGGGCTCTCAGCACATCCCAGCGATCTCGAGCCCTTCCCTGAACCACCGACGCGAGCATTGCCTCGGTCGAAAATCGCCAGTCCGCCGAGCCATCTGAAAGTTCTGTGATATTCGAGTAAAGGTATTGGCCCAAAGTTTCAGGATTTTGTGTTCGCCCCTGAATCACCGAGCAAAAGGAATTGAGAAAAAATTCTTTCGCGGCAAGTTTATTGGCAAAAGGAGTTGGGATCACGCTGAACAGCCACTTGTAAAAATCGACGGCAGCCATATTGGCTTCGGGTCCGATATCTTCAATGATCAATTGCTCAACTTTTTCTGGATGGAGATGTGCAAACTCCAGCGCATTTCTTCCGCCCATCGAGTGACCGACCAAGATAATTTTCTGCCACTTTAACTCTTGCAAAATTTGATTCAGATCTTCGGCATAATCTTCGGCTGCATATCCTTTGAGCGGCTTCCAAGATTTTCCATGGCCTCTTTGATCGTAAATGAGAATTTGCTCCGACTGTTGCAAGCCCGTGGCAATTCTTCGCCAATTGAGTGCGTAGCCCATCAGACCATGCAAAAAAACCCATTTGCGGCCGTTTTCTGGGCCCAGTAATTGATAATTGAATTGAGCCAGATATGATGACATAAGAAGGATTCCTGTATGATGGAAATTAAGCAAAAA
>JAYUCD010000066.1:0-13407 GCA_043740515.1 Bdellovibrio sp.
CCATTTGCGGCCGTTTTCTGGGCCCAGTAATTGATAATTGAATTGAGCCAGATATGATGACATAAGAAGGATTCCTGTATGATGGAAATTAAGCAAAAAACCTCATCTCCATGCAAGTTGGATTGACCCCAATGCCAAAGAAATAGTTCGCACTCTTCAAAAGGAAGGGTTTCAAACATATTTGGTCGGTGGTTGCGTTCGAGATCTGTTAGCCGGACTGCATCCCAAGGATTATGACATCGCCACCAGCGCTGAACCGAATCAAGTGAAGCGAAAAATCTGGGGAAGCTATGTGATTGGCCGGCGATTTCGCTTGGTATTGGTCAAAAGAGGTGATCAGCAATACGAGGTTGCTACTTTTCGCCGCGAGAGCACTCCCGATGATTTCGATCCAGCTGAGATAGAAAATGAAGATCCGACAGCGACACCGCCGTCAGGTGATAATTTTTTTGGCACACCGGAACAGGATGCTCTTCGAAGAGATTTTACGATCAATGGTCTTTTCTATGATCCGATCAAAGACGAACTGATTGATTTTAGTCATGGAATGGTCGACATCGAAGCACGCACTTTGAGGATGATTGGCGATCCGACGACGCGAATTTTGGAAGATCCGATTCGCAGTTTGAGAGCCATTCGCTTTGCCCACAAGTTAAAATTTCGCATTGAAGCCTCGCTTCGCGCCGCCATTGCACTGAATGCAGCCGAAGTTTTGAAATCTGTTTTGCCGAGACGACGTGAAGAGTATTTAAAATTTTTCCGCCTGCCAGATCAAGTTCCTGCTTGGATGGAGTTGTATGATCTAGGATTGATCGATCAAATTTTACCCAGTTTGAAGCCGATTTTCGAAGACCATGACCGACGGGATATCTTTTTCAATTATCTTCACCGTTTAGAAGAAATTTGCGTCGACTCTTCTGTGCCGACCGAAATTTATGTTCCCGTGGTTTTAGCTTATCAGCGGGCGATGGCTGATCATCCGGAGCGGCATCAGTTTCTGGAGCGGCTTTTGAGAGATGAGTTGATGATGTTCAAATCCGAACAAGCGATTGTGCTGGGCTGTCTTGAACTTTTGGAGCATCTCGAAGATGTGGCTTCCTTCAAGCGAAAGGGACATCGCCGACAACAGGCTTTTCTAAGAAACGAATCTCTACCTTTGGCATTGCGAGTGGCAAAAGTTGAGCACCATCTTTCGCCTCAAGGCTATTGGTTTTGGCAAGAGCAATTGAGCCATGCGAATCAGGCTGCTCGTTTTTGAAATTGGTTGCAAAGTTCCACTGATATTTGATCCAAATCCAGAACTTGATCGACTGCGCCCATCTGCTCGGCGGCGTGAGGCATACCGTAAACCACACAGGTTCTTTCGCTTTGAGAAATCGTATAGGCACCAGCATTTCTCATTTCCAAAAGGCCTTCCGCTCCGTCTTTTCCCATCCCCGTGAGGACCACGCCGATGGCATTTCCACCGGCATATTTTGCCACTGTCTTCATGAGAAAATCGGCAGCGGGACGGACTCCGTGAAGCAATGGCGCTTGGTGCAGTTTCACATGATAGAAGGCGCCACTTCGAGTCAGCTCCATATGAAAATTTCCAGGAGCAATCAGGACTCGCCCTGGCAAAACTTTATCTCCTTCTTGGGCTTCTTTGACTTCGAATGGAAATAAATTATTCAATGCTTGAGAATAGGTTTTTGTGAAACCTGCCGGCATATGCTGAACGATAAGGGTTCCAGGAATTTCTGCAGGCAAACCAGATAATAAAACTTTGAGTGCTTCAGTTCCACCGGTCGAGGAAGCGACCGCCAAAATTTGATGAGTGGTCTTTGCCATCGCCGAATTTGATGCGGATTGATGTTTGACTTTTGAAGCTGGTTTCAAATTGGCAAGCCTGGGCCGAATGTGGGCTTTGGCGGCCATGCGGATCTTGCTGGCGATGGACTCGACCATGGCTTGCAAAGTTTTGGAAACATCCAGCGAGGGCTTTTCGATCACATCGATGGCACCCAGTTCGAGTGCTCTCAAGGCCGTGACTGATCCCGATTTGGCCAGGCTTGAAATCACCAAGGTTCGAGTCGGCATGTGCTGCATCACTCGCTCGAGAAAACTCAAGCCATCCATGCGTGGCATTTCCACATCCAGGGTCATCACGTCGGGCCGATGCTCAATCAACATCTCTCGCGCCACAAAAGGATCGGGTGCCGCTCCCACCAATTCCATATCTTCACAAGACTCGATAATTTTCGAAAAGAGTTTTCGAATCATAGCCGAGTCATCCACAATGAGGACTTTAATTTTAGCACTCATGCTTTGGCCTTTTGATAGATGGCCTGGCTGAGAGCTTTGATTTGCGGATGACGAACATTTCCAGTTTCCGAGTGACCAAGAATTAAAAAACCCCCGGGCGCCAGACAGTCGACCATTTTTGCAATCACTTGAGCTGTGGTCTGTGGATCAAAATAAATCAAAACATTGCGACAAAAAATAATATGAAACTTATGCTGAAAAGGATAGGTCTCCTCCACTAGATTCAGGGGAGCGAATTGGACCATCTTTGAAATTTCGTCTTTAACTCGATAGAGAAATTCAGGAGTTTTAGTTTTTTCAAAGTACTGCTTGAGCAATCGCTCCGGGCAGCCTTCGACCTCGTAACCAGAGTAGACTCCCTCGGCTGCTTTTTTTAAAACTTGCAAATCGATGTCGGTCGCCAAAAATTTTGTTCGCGTCAATTCATTCTCTGACAGATTTTCTTTCATCTCCAATGCGATGGTGTAGGGCTCTTGACCTGTGCTGGCGGCCGCACACCAGACGCGCAATTCATTGGCATCTTTAAAATGAGATTTCAAATAAGGAGCCAGCCATAAAAAATGCGCTTCTTCTCGGTAAAAGTGGGTCTTGTTAGTGGTCAAGGTAGAAATGAAATCACTGATCAGCTGAGGCGCAGCGTTTTTCATGGCTTTCGCCAAAGCATCATAATCTTCAAAATTATCTTTTCTGAGCAATTTTGAAAGACGATTTTTAACTAGAGCTTCGTTTTTCGTGGAGAACGGTAAATTGACTCCAGAAAATTCATACATCAATTTGGAAAAAAAATCGAAGTGCTGCCGCGCCAATGGCTGTTCATTGAAGTGGGTGGGCGGAGGTGAAATAAATTTCCGCGACGCTGAACTCATGCGGCTTTTGCCACTTCTTCAGATGATCTTTTGTGAGTCAGTGCCGTCGGATCCAAAATCAGCACTGTTCGTCCGTCCCCTAAAATGGCGGCACCAGCGACTTCAGGAATATTTTGACCTGTGGTCAAAGGCTTGACCACGACTTGGGCTTGTCCGATCACTTCATCTACCGGCAGCGCCATCATTCCGTAAATCGACTCGATGATCACCAAGGTTGTTTCACTTCTTCGTGAGCGCAAAGTGCCCTCATCTTTTTTCATTTCATATTTCATGTTGATCATTTGATCCCAGTTGATTTGACCAAGACTCTGATGAATATCAATCACAGGTAGAAGTACTCCACGTATTTTGGCTACGCGGCCAGCTCCACTGATGGAAGTGTAATCTTTTGGTTCAACTCGAATGATTTCACGGATTGCAAAAATTGGTAAAATATATTTTGCACCTTGAATGGCAACGACAATTCCGTCTGTGATCGCTGTGCTCAGTGGAATCGACATGCGAAATGTCGTGCCAACTCCGACTTTCGATTTGATATCAATTTTGCCATTGATCTTTTCAAGATTGGATCGAACCACATCCAGGCCGACACCGCGACCTGAAAGATCAGTCACCTTTTCAGCAGTGGAAAATCCAGGGGAGAAAATAAAGTGAAAAACCTGCTCGTCGCTCAACTGATCCGGATTGATGTGAGCAGGAATCAGATTTTTTTCCATGGCCTTCATCAAAACTTTTTCGCGACTGATCCCGCCACCATCGTCAATAATTTCAATTGTCACTGAACCACCGGTTTGCTTAGCTGAAACCGTCAAAGACGCAACTGGCGCTTTGCCCGCGGCCAGCCGGCCTTCTGGTTTTTCAATTCCGTGGTCCATGGCATTTCGAACCAAATGAACCAATGGATCTCCCAATAATTCAAAAACCGTTCGTTCAACTTCGGTTTCTTCGCCACTCAATTTCAAATCAACAGGTTTGTTCAAATCTAGAGATACGTCGCGAACAATTCTCTGAATTTTAACAAACAGAGATTTCAGAGGAGTCAGCCGAATGCTCAGAGTTTTTTCGTAGAGCTCCCGCACAGCTTTATCCAACTGATCAACGATTCCCGCCAGGTGCGCATTCCCTCCGGTTCGGATGCTTTCATCGTGCACGATCTGATTTTTCAAAACCACCAACTCGCCGACCGCATCCAAAACAGAATCAATTCGCGTGGTGTCCACTTTGATGGACGAGCTCTTTGGCTTCGCAGCTGCCGCGGCGGGGTTTTTAGCAAGCATCGGAGGAGGCGGCACGAACTGAGCTTCCGCCTCGATTGGTTTCGAAGCAGATTCCGATGACAGGTGAGCTCCGAATTGTTCAGCTAATTCAGCAAGTAGTTCGTAGTTCGTATGGTCCTCTTCCACAGTTTCTGGCGAAGCAGGATTTAAATTCGTCTCGGCTGACTTTGGAATTTCATCGTGCTGAGTGACCGCAGCGATGCCCAACTTTTTTTCAATGCCTGCGGTGCAAGCTTTCAACTCTTGCTCAAGATCTGTGGTCGCCCAAGGAAGATTTTCAGCTTGTTGCAAAGAGTGAATACGGCTTTTCAACACATCGCCAGATTTGAGCAACAATGAAATGATTGTGGAGTTCACAAACTCCGGATTGCCTCTCAGTAAAGCCAGCAAATCTTCAACGATATGAGCAAATTTTGAAAGATCTGTGAATCCGACAGCAGAAGCTCCGCCTTTGATCGAATGAGCCACGCGAAAAATCTGTCCTAAATCCTCCGCAGGGTTTCGTCCATTTTCGAGGCCCAGCATGCTTTCTTCGTATTGCTCAAACATGAAAGCTGTCTCGGTGAGAAACTCGCCCTGGAGTTCCACAAAAAATGTATTTTGATCCGAATCCGCCATGATAAATGTCCCGCCTTGCTAATTTCTGCTTATCGGAATTTGCTTCCATTCCTGCTTAGGATTCTCCCTCTAGCTCTGCGAATTTAGCCTCAGGTCCTGCCCCGGAGCGAAGACCGGTTCACCAGTCCTGTTTCATTTTGGAGCGTGTTTAAAATTGAGATCAATTCCACTGAGCTCGAGAATCGGTGTTTTTTTGGGCGAGCAAGCGAATTAGTCCTGTAGGAACAACCCGAAATTCACGAAAAGCATTATATCGAATCTGAACCTGAGGAGAAGTAGAATGAGTGACCAAAGCAAAGCGATTGCTGGCCAATATTTGACCTTTCAGTTGATGTCAGAGCAGTACGGCGTGCCGATTGGTACCATTCGAGAAATCAACCGAGTAGGCGAAATAACCCCGGTTCCTCGAACCCCTGATTTCGTCAAGGGAGTGATGAATTTGCGCGGCAAAATAATACCCGTGATCAATCTTCGCGTCCGCTTCGGAATGGCCACGAAAGATTATGACAGAGACACTTGCATCATTGTGATCGACACTGATTTTGGTCAGGTCGGAATGATCGTGGATGCCGTGAAAGAAGTTGCAGCTCTCTCTGATAATCAAATCGAGCCACCTCCTGTTTTAGGAAATGAAAAAACAATGTCTTTCGTTCGAGGAATGGGAAAATTAGACGACAAAGTGATTATTTTGGTTGATGTGGTGAGGGCACTTTCACATGAACACCTCACTCAGCTTCAACACACAGCTGACTCGGTCAGCAAGGGCGCCGCCTAAAAACTACTTCGAAATTAATTCCTGAGAAGCTTTGGCAATTGAAGCCGCGGTCAGCCCGTGCTTTTCATACAGTTCATTTGCGGTGTAGGCACTTTGCCCGAATTCTCCATGAACAGCCAAAGAACGAATTCGAAACGGAATGGCTTGCTCTGACAATTCAAAAGCTACCATCTGCGCCAACCCTCCAATTTTTTGATGATCTTCAATCACCACCAGTCGTCCCTCTGTTTTTTTCAGAGCATTTTGCAAAGTCACCAAATCCAAATGATTGTGCCGGCCAGGATTGATCAGAATTGATCCGATTCCAGAGGCTTTCATTTTTTCGCTAGCTTCCACCGCTTGTGAAACGCAAGAGCCTGAAGCTAAAATTGTCACATACTTACTACCTGTGGTTTCCTTGACGATTTGCGCTTTTCGTAAATGATATTCTGCACCTGCCGAAAAACTTTTAGGAAAGTTCTCTCGACCCAAAAAGAAGACAGTCGTAGGTGGCACTTTTCCAGCTTTGCGATCTTGAGCAAATTTCTCAATTGTTTGGGTCATCAAACTTTCGGCTTCTTCGCTGCAGGTCAGACAGTAGACATCGACCTGTGGAATTGACGACAGCAAAGCGAGATAACTCAAGGACTGGTGAGAAGCTCCGTCCGCCGCATCTTGAAAGCCCGTGTGAGAAAAAACGCAAATCATCGGCGCGTCACTCAGCGAGGCCATGATCAAAGGCAAGGCACCTTTTGTGGATCCAAACTGAGCAAAGGTATCAACCACAGGAATGAATCCGACTTTTGAAAAACCGGCTGCTGTGGAAATCATATTGCTTTCCGCAACTCCCACATCAAAAGAAGCAAGAGGAAATTCTTTACGGAAAGTACCTACCCCCGTTGACCCAGGCAAATCCGAGGTCACAGAGACAACTGGAAATCCATTTTCCAAAGCTTTGATCAGAGCGCTGGAAATTCCAGTCTGGATTTTTTCTTCTGGCACGAGGGGTTTGCTTTGTTGGGCTTTCATCTTTTTTTCAAGTTCGATAGCTTCGGTGATCCAGGATGCAAATTCTTTCGGATATTCACCTTCAAAAATTTCGTGAAGAAAATCTGGCAATTCTGTCGCAGATTTCAATGGAAATCCATGACCACCAGAAGAAGACTCGGCGGTCTTTTTCGAGCCGATTCCTTTAATCGTTTTCGCACGAATCGCAATCGGAGTCTGAGGATTTTTGCGAGCCTCCGAAATGGCATTTGAAATCACATCAAAACATTTTTGCAAATCATGCCCATCCGCAAGATCGATGACTTTCCAACCTAAGGTGGAGAGAGACTCGAAAGTCGGGTTCATTGAATAAGTTTCTTTATCGATTCGCCCTGAGAGCATGGTGTTGTTATCACTGATAATCAAAACATAAGGAGCCATTTTTCCATTTCGCGCCAAGCCTGGGATGGCCGCCATGGCTTCTCGAGCCTCTCCCTCCATACTTGCACCGTCGGATAGGGCGGTAATCGTCACTCGTGAATTTCCGGCGAACGCATCGGCCATCGCTAAGCCCTGAGACTGAGGAAAAGCTGAACCCAAAGGACCGTTGCTCAAGAAAACAGCTTCAGGAAAAAGATGTGCCTCTCCGTGTCCCGTCAGCGGACTGTTGAAAGCACGAAATTTTTTTAATTTTTGCAAATTTAAATCGGCAAATCCGTACAGAGCTTTCAAAGCATAAAGCCCGTTTTCACAGTGACCGGCATCGTTCACCAAATGGAAGCGCTCATGCCAAGGTTGATTTGCATTTTGCGACTCGGTAAAGACATAGCCGTGCAAAGCCGACATCAGCTCTGCAAATCCTGCCGGCCCACCGTAATGAGAAGCGGCGCCGCCAATCACTGCGTTCATATCCATTAAAGCAATCAAGCATCGAACCGCTTTCGGATCGGCAATTTTCAAAGGCCCTTCAGGAGTTTTCACTGTCACCGAATACGTCGGTTCTCGATTGGGATTCCCAGCCAATTTATTTTTCAAGGGAAGCGGAGTCAAAAAGGGCTGAGTCATCAAAGCGCTCCTGGCGTGGAATTTTTTGTTTCTATTTACAATTGAGACTAAGAAATTTATCCTCTCTCCCATGAATTCGGGTCAATCAAATGAAATGCTCATTGCGTCTTTTTGATTGAGATCAGAACTGCATTTTGCCAATCAAAAACCAAAGCGAGGCCCGCATGCGAGATTTTTACCCAGAAATTGAACCCTTTCGAAAAGGTCGCATCAAAGTTTCTGAACTCCACGAAATTTATTTTGAAGAGTGCGGAAATCCGAAAGGCAAACCGATCATTTTTCTGCACGGCGGCCCAGGCGGCGGAACCAACTCAGATCAAAGACGATTTTTTGATCCTGCTCACTATCGAATCATTTTGATGGATCAACGAGGCTGCGGGCAGAGCGCTCCCTTTGCCGAATTGAAAGAAAACACTACTTGGGATTTGATTTCAGATATTGAAAAATTGCGCACTCATTTGCAGATCGACAAGTGGCATGTCTTTGGCGGCAGTTGGGGCTCCACATTAGCGCTCACTTACGCAATTCAACATCCAGCACCAGTTACGGCGCTGATTTTGCGCGGAATTTTTCTTTGCCGGCCTTCGGAAATTCATTGGTTCTATCAAGAAGGCGCAAGCCAGATTTTTCCCGATCTTTGGGAAGAGTATCTGAAACCGATCCCGGCCAACGAACGCCACAATATGGTGGCCGCTTACTACAAGCGTCTGACCAGCGAGGATGAGCAGCTTCGTCTTTCCGCAGCACGCGCTTGGAGCAAGTGGGAAGGTGCAACTTCTTATCTTCTGAACAAAACTTCGGCCGTCGAAGAATATGAAAATCCCCACAAGGCTTTGCCTTTTGCACGCATCGAATGTCATTACTTTACGAACAAAGCATTTTTTCCATCCGACAATTATATCTTGGAAAATATTTCCAAAATTCGCCACATTCCTGGTGTGATCATTCAGGGACGCTATGATGTGGTCTGTCCACTGGCGAGTGCCTGGTCGCTCTATCGAGCTTGGCCCGAGTCTGAAATAAAAATCATTCCGGAAGCTGGCCACGCTGCTTCGGAACCCGGCACTCGTGCTGCGCTGATTGAGGCAACGGATCAGATGCGAAAACTGCAATGATTCCGCTTCTATAAGTTTTGCTTATGAACCAGATCAAAAGAAAACTTTTGCCATCTGAAAGGGTTCTGGGGTTTATTGCACGCGATCGCTAAGCAAGCCTTAACGATCCCGAGGGCTCAAACCTTCAGAGGGGAATGAGGGGGCAGCGATGCCCTCTCATGATTTGAAAAATAACTGTTAACACGTGCCGGGGGGCTCATGAAAACAAAGAACGCATCGGAAGCATGTCTACTGAACAAAATGGCAAGGAAATCAATTCTTTCTGTTCTCGCTCTGGGATTGAGCGCTTGCGCACCAGCTCTTCAAAAGGGCCACGCGAGCCTTGGTTCAATCACTGAAGAATCTGGCATTGTGAATGGAACAACTGTTTCAGGATCTGACCCGATTGCTCAGTCTACCGTGGCTCTTCTTTTAGAGACTCCACAAGGAACTGCTCTTTGCACAGGCACTTTGGTGAGCCCGACTGTTGTGATGACAGCAGCTCATTGCGTTGAGGGAGTCAACCGCGCCATCGTCATTTTCACATTAAATGTGGACACTGCAACAAAAGATGACGCTCGTGGCGTGACTCGAGTCATTGTGAATCCAAAAGCCGATTTGAACGCAGACAAAGATACAAATGACGTTGCTTTGGTCAAATTTGATGGAGCAGCACCTAATGGTTACTCGCCTGCAACATTACTCTCATCTGCGACCGGTGTGAAATCTGGAATGGATGTGGTTTTGGCTGGTTTCGGAGTGACAGGAATGAACATGACCTCTGGAAAAATCGGCGCATTGATGCGCAGAAAGCCCAAGCCAGCAGCGCCTGCTCCGTCTAGCCCAACACCAAGCACTCCTCGCTCAAACTCTGGCGATCCAACTCTTCTACGAAAAGTAGATGTGGTTTTGTCAGATGCTGCTTACTCTTCTTCAGAGCTTTTGTTTAAGCAAAGTGCAAACGGCGGCGGCGCTTGTCATGGCGACTCTGGCGGACCTGCTTTGGCAACAGTTGGCGGCAAGTTGACAGTGATAGGAATCACAAGCCGATCAGCCACCCATGCTGGTGGAGGAACTTGCTTGGAAGGTTCGATCTACACGAATGTTGGTGCTCATATTTCTTTCATTCAATCAGCGATCAAAAAATTAGAAGCTCCTAAACCATAATAGAAGGAACTCAATGCTTTGCTCGACTCGAGCTTTACTTAAGGTCGGAATCTTCGGGAGCTTGCTAACATCCTTGTTAGCATGTCACCAATCGCCGAAAGATTTCTTACCTGGCTCGGGGTCGAATCAATCTGGAATCATCCGCGGCTCCATTCTCGAAGCTTCGGATGATTTTTCAGTTTCTGCGCTTCAGTCGACTGTCGCCATCGGCACAGCATTTTCTGGAAATTTTTGCACAGGTACCTTGGTCGCTAAAAATTTAGTTCTAACCGCTGGTCATTGCGTGAAAGTCGTTTCCAATCCTCAAATGTTACAAATCTTTTTTGGCTCCGATCTATCCAGTGCCTCTCATTATGAAAAACGCCAGGTTTTAGGCGGCCAAATTTCGCTTAAAACTGATCTTGCCCTGTTAAAATTTAGCGGCCAGTTGCCGGCCGGATTTCAGCCCGTGCGTCTTCTTGGAAACCTAGAGCCTTTGAAAACTGGAATGGAAGTGACACTGTTAGGATATGGCAAAACCAACATGAATCCTGATACGAATCCTGAAAAATTAATGCAAGCCCAAGTTCGACTGAGCAATCCTAACTTTTCTTCGAGCGAACTATTGTTCGAACAATTTGAAGGCAAAGGAGCTTGTCATGGAGATTCGGGAGGACCGGCTTTTGCCATGATCAATCAAAAGATTTTTTTGATTGGAGTTGCTAATCGATCGGCGACAGAAGCCGGTGCCACGACTTGTCTAGATGGTTCCATTTATATTTCAGTTCCATCTCAAATCGAATTTTTAAAAACGGCAGCTCGATACCTGAATTCAGATCAATTTATTCCGGGCCATCTGATTTCCCCGGCCGCCCTTTCATCGACAATTCATTAAAATTAAGTCTGCCTCTTAAATAATCACCCAAGCAAGCAGCCGCTCGCTTGGGCTGATCAAAGATCACTCGATGACCAGAATTTTCAATCGATTGAAATTTAATTTGAGGCGAACGCTTCTCCAGATTCTTTCCGATCTCGACATACTTTGAATCTCGGTCTCCAGCTAAATAGAGAAGCTCGCTTGGATAGCCTTCCAGAAAGGAAAAAGAGGGATCCTGCTGAGCAACTGACCAATGATTGAGACACTTCGCAAGTTGTTCTAAATCGAAATCTTTGGCCCCCCTTCGCGGCTCTTTGTCTGATCCTTGAAAAACAGATTGAGAATTCCAAGCTTCAAGTGTTTCTTGAAACGGCTTTGAGACAAAATCTTGAGCCCATTTTTCATCAGCTCGTTGCCGCGATTCTTTGTCTTTAGCATCTAAGCCTGGACTGGTAGAAATCAAAACGACCTGATTCCAAAATTGAGGATTGGCTTTCAAAGCCTCGAGGGCCAGTCGCCCTCCTTGAGAATAGCCAATCAAACATTGTTTTGAATTCTGGCCGTCAGAGCGGAGATTTTCTTGCGAAATAAACTGATTGAAATTTACCCCCCACTGTTTGAGCGGAATTTCAGGCGAGAGTTCTTTGATTTTTAAATAATCGATCGAATTCCAATGCAGTGAAGAAACAGCGGCCGGCCACAACTGAGTGAATTCATTTTGAAGACTGTCAAAGTCTGAGGGCTGGCCTAAAAAACCATGAAGTGCCCAGATTTTCACAGGCGGGAGTACTCGAGCGAAAAATGATCGGATTGCTCCGAGTTGGGATGAATCTCGATGACGACCTGATCCGGGAGATCATCCGGAAGAGGAATTTGAGTCCATTTTTGATAGGGCCAATGCCACATCCCAGCCCACTTTGAAAAATCCACGGAATGTCGATTGAGAAAAATTTCTTTCTGAAACATACTTTTGAAAATCATTCCGCCTTGATTGTTGATGATCACCAATCTCAGCTTTTCGGCATCCATTTGTTGGCAAACCCATGGTGATCCCAAATCATAAAGGGCGGTGAGATCGCCGACGATGCACCAATTCTCAGCACGCTGATCAGATCCTCCGAAGAAGCTCGATATCTGACCGTCGATCCCATTGGCTCCGCGGTTGCCTGCTTTTCGCAGTAAATTTGGGCGTGGACCAAGCAGACTTTGATTTAAATCCAGATGTCGAATCGGCAAACTGTTACCCACATACAGAAATTGCTCGGATTTTTTTTCGCAGATTGATTTTGTGAGCTCATAAGTCAGCGCCTGCTCTGACTGAGAATACTTCTCGATCAAATTTTGAATTGCTAATTTTTTTTCCTGATCTTCTCTGAAAATTTCCTTTCGTGAGTCGACTTGCCATTCGGCTTTCACGAGCAATAGATTTTCGAGACCGACGAAATGTAGACTGGGGCGGCTGAGTCCCTTCCATTCGGAATTCGCAATCGATAAAACGGGAAGGCTCGAGAAGCTCTCCTCCAGGTCTCGCCAAAATCTCAGGGTGGGCACGCCGCCGACTCGCAAAATGCTTTGACTCCAAGCTTTGCGAAAGCTGGTGCTCACTAATTTTTCTCCGGACTGAATCAGCAAGGGACCGAGAGATGTGAATACATGCAAGTTTGACAGAGCCTCGGCATAAATAGGGGCGCCAAGCTTTTCCAAGATTGGCGCCACATATTGGGCCTCAGCAATCGACAGTGGACCGACGATCACCAAAGGCTGGTTGAGCGTCTTCAATTGACGCGGATTGAATCTCACAGGAGGCGGCAATTCTTTTTTAATTTTATTTGTGAAATCCAGATCAGGAACACGTTCATCTATCAAAGGCTCTTCAAAACAAATATTTATTTGCAGAGGGGCTTGTCCGGACCACATGCTTAAATCCAAAGACTCTTTCGGAGCTTCTTTTGAAACCGCTATATCTACGCAGGTTTCCACATATTTGAAAAACAGGCCGACTTGATCAATCGATTGGGGTGCTCCGGTTCCGCGGTAGCTGCGCGGCCGGTCCGCCGTGATGAAAATTAATGGCGTTTGAGTGTAGGTAGCCTCCACTGCCGAAGCCAACAGCTCAGCCACAGCGGTTCCCGAAGTTGTGATCACTGCAACGGGTCTTTGATCTCTTTGCGATCTTCCGAGCGCAAAAAAACCGGCTGATCTTTCGTCATAAAAATTCCATAGCTGAAATCCTTTGCACTGATTCAACTGCATGACCAAGGGCGAATTTCTGGCGCCGGCGCAGATCAAGATGTTTTCGACTCCTTTGTCTGCTAGCGCCTGCAGAATTGTTCCGGCCAAAGTGATGTTCATAAATCGAGACCTAAAATTTTCATCACCGACTGGCGCTTCAAAGCGAGCTCACGCCACTCTTTCTGTA
>JAYUCD010000067.1:0-4140 GCA_043740515.1 Bdellovibrio sp.
TTCTTTCTCAATCTCAAGAGCCTGCCGAAAACGCCCGCTGTCTAGCGGAGTTCCATGGGCCGATCTAATGTTGTTTGGTTACTTTCCCGCAGGGTTCAATCAAGGCCACCCAAACCCCGGGGAATGGCCTTGCCGGCGGGTATAAACCGCCGCAGGGGGCAATAAAGTGACGAACAGGTGAGGAGTTAGAGGGCCGCAGAGTGAATATCTGTATCCTGATACCTCAAAGCCGGTAACCAAGGCTGACGGATCTTCTCTCACCGTTCTTTTTTTGACACAAAGCCCTGTACTTCCATGTGCTTGGGTGGGGCAAACAGCAGGATCGGATCGTGGTGCGGATATTGCTTATCCAGCAGGTCCGGCTGCGCGGAGATTTTCGAGTGAGTTTGCGAAAGAAGTTGGTGCACCTTGCGTAACGAGCAGCCCATGGAAATCTATCTGGCGCAGCCGCGCGGATTTTGCGCCGGCGTCGTGCGTGCGATTGAGATCGTCGAGCGTGCGCTGGAGAAATACGGTCCGCCGAAAAAAGATTTTAGGCTTCGTTGATGATGAATATCTAAAATCAGTTGGGAAACGAACAGTCGAACTTTAATGGCTCTTTCTTTGTTTGGGTCCAGCAGATGCAAGAGGCTTGTCATTCGGTCAATACGGCGTCTTTGGGTTTCTAATAGATAAACAAAATCAACTTTGACTCCGCGAGATTCGATTTTTTCATAGACCTTCAGACGCTGCTGTTCGCAAGCTTTGAGGCTTTGGTAAACTTCGTCGGGAACGACTTGATCATCGGAACCAGACTGCAAACGAAAAACTTGCTGTTGCAGTAAAGTCTCCGGCCACAGAACGGGACTGGTGTTTCGATCTAAAATTGAACTTTGAATCGACATGGCTCCAGACAAGAGCTGCGAGCTGAGCACGAAAATTGAAGACAACAAATCGGACCTGAGACTCGTTGCCAGTTTTCGATCGCCGGCAAACAAATTCAAGAAATCTAAAAGGACGGGCTCTTCGATTCCATCTACAAGAACGCTCTCTTCCTCTGTGGGGAAAATTTCATATAGCAACGTCGCCAAATTTTCAGTGAGCGGACTTTGTGGAAGAATTTTTTCCTGAAGCCTCTCGGTAAAATCTTGAAAAAAACTGGAGTGAGTGGACATTCCGACGCCAGTGAACAGATGAACCGAGGACATCTTTAGCAACAAAGATGAGACCGTTTTCTGAAAATTTTCGCCCCAATGTGGATTGCGGCTAAAAATATGCAAAAGATATTTTATTCGCGCTGCATAGATCCTGTCCCGGGAAATCGGATGACTTTCTACATTTTTGGGCAATCGAAGCCACTCGGAAACCTGCAGCAGCCATCGAACCTGTTCGGAATATTCCCGTTCAGCTGTATTTTGTCCCAGCAAAGTGTCGAGATGAATCATATGGAAACCTAAACATTATCAGTGAAAAGCGTCAACTGATTGATTGCAGCATGAGACCCCAATCCCCTAGTACACTTTCTGCTCAACAAGTGCGAGTATGGAAAAATGTCGACTCACTCGAATCGTCCGGAAATTCTAAAAGCTGTGTTGATTGGAATTCAACTTCCACAGACCAACAATCA
Source organism: Bdellovibrio sp. (assembly GCA_043740515.1). Lineage (GTDB taxonomy): Bacteria > Bdellovibrionota > Bdellovibrionia > Bdellovibrionales > Bdellovibrionaceae > 21-14-0-10-47-8. The sequence goes on from JAYUCD010000067.1 coordinate 1,607, forward strand.
AGAACTTGAAAGTTCGCTTCAGGAGCTGACTCGTCTCGTGACCACACTTGGTTACCAAGTCATCGGACAAGTGACTCAGAGAAGAGATTCAGAAAAAAATGCGACATTGTTAGGCGATGGAAAATTGCAAGAGCTTGCCACTTGGACTGGCGGCACCGGCAAAGTCGCCTCCATGGTTGAACACAAAAAAAGCAAGGCAGCTCTCAAATGGGAAGCCGATGCATTGAGTGATGCCGAAAATTCAGAGGTCGAAGATCCAACAGATTCGCCATTAGAAAATCCGATCGTGACTCCAAAAAAAAAAGCAAAGATCGTCATCGTTGACTGTGATCTTTCACCTTCGCAACTGCGCAATTTAGAAAGTGCGACGGGCGTGTCTGTTCTCGATCGAACCGGCGTGATCATCGAAATTTTCAGTCGACATGCCAAAACCAAAGCGGCTCGCTTGCAAGTGGAAATTGCTAGGCTAACCTACGTCGCTCCAAGGTTGCGGGAAACTGGGGGAGGAGCCGATCGCGGTGGCGGCGGAGTCGGCGGCAAGGGCTCGGGAGAGACCAGCCTGGAATTGGATCGACGAAAAATTCGCGACCGAATCAAAGAATTAAAGGCAGAGCTCGGAGCGATTGGAAATGAACATCAGATTCGCCGAGCTCGTCGAGAACAAGAAATTTCGGTGGCGCTTGTCGGCTACACGAATGCTGGCAAGTCTTCATTGATGAGGGCTATGACAGGCAGTGAAGTTTTGATTGCCGACAAATTGTTTGCCACTTTAGATACGACCATTCGCCCACTGTATCCTGAGACCCGTCCAAAGGTTTTATTGTCGGATACAGTTGGTTTTATCAAAAAATTGCCGCATGATCTCGTCGCTTCCTTTCGTTCGACTTTAGATGAAGCGCTTCACGCCTCGCTTTTGTTATTTGTGGTGGATGCTTCGGATCCTTCTTTTCGCTCGCAGCTCGAGGTGACAAAAACAGTTCTCGCTGAGGTAGGCGCTACGGAAGTTCCGCACTTGCTGATTCTGAATAAGCGCGATCGCCTGCCAGAAACGGAAGTTTCGGATTTGCGAAAAGAGTTTCCGGAGGCAGTGATGCTGTCAACCCGGGACAAAGAAGATTTAAGAATGCTTCGAGATCAAATAATGGCTTTCTTCGAGGAGAACATGAAAGATCAAGATGTCTTCATTCCCTTCACTGCTCAAGGAATCATCGGCGAAATCCGAGCGCGGATGCGGGTTCTCTCAGAATCCTACGATGAAAAGGGCGTCACCTTAAAAGTTCGAGCCACTGAAGAAAATTTGGCTCACATTCAAAAAAAAATAGGCCAGCAGCGCTATGAATAAACAAAAACTTATCGATAAAATATGTCAGCAGCTGGAGGCTGATCTGTTGGCGCAAAAAGCGGCGGCCAAAGCAACCTATGAGGCTGCGACGAATGAGGAAAGCAAACCAGAAAATGAGTACGATACTCGGGCTCTAGAAGCATCCTACCTTGCTGGAGCCCAAGCCAAGCGTGTGAGCGAAATCGAAGCTCAACTGACGGTTTACAAATACATCGAGATCAAAGACTTCACATCGAAAACTCCCATCGCATCAACCGCTCTCGTTGAACTGCTGGATGAAAAGGAAAAGCGAAGTTTCATTTTTCTTTTGCCCCAAGGAGGAGGACTCAACATTTCTTGGGAGGGAAAACAACTTCAAGTGATTACTTTGAACAGCCCTTTAGGTGAAGCCTTGGTGGGCTTGAGGGTCGGTGATCAGTTCCTGGTCGAAATCGGTAAGCACTCGAAAGAATATGAAATTATTTCGGCGCATTAGCCAATCGAGCGCTACACTTTTCGTCTGAGAAATCGACGCTCGGACCGATGCATAAAGCTCAACTGCTTTTCGACCATATAATCAAAAACTGAAATAAGCGCATCATGTTTCCGCAACTCAGTGGGAAATCCAATATGCATGCCGATCATGTCGAGAGTCTGGTGAATTGCCTCGACAGTCGAATAACATCCCACTGCTGGCTGCTTACGCACACGAAAGTTAGAGGGCCTGCTCGGAGAAAAGCAGATACGATTCAATGTTTGAAGATTGCGGCTTTGATAAAGAGTTTTTTTTGCAGTCGCCCAAGTTCCATCAATCACAAAAATAACTAGTTTCTTATCCACAGGAAAAATATTTCTCTCGGTTTCTTTACCAATGGATCCGAGGTCGAAAGAGTGTTTACCTGGGTAGAGAATCACGCAGTGATTCTTGGGCTGACTGAGAATCTGATTTACCTTGATGTCTTCTGAAAAATCTTGCCCACGTATCAGCTCTGAATTCTCCAGACACAGATGCGACATTCTCCCCGTGGCGATTCGCCTTCTTGCTTCAATCGGATGGATTAAAATAACGAATTTAACTAAGGGATCAAATTTGCGAATTTGCTGACAGTAGCAGCCAAACGACGGCTGAAGGCAGGTCAAACACAGATCACGAAACACTGGTTGTTCATCTTGAAATTTCTGTCGCTTCTCTCGGTAGAGCTCAATATCCACT
>JAYUCD010000068.1:0-19279 GCA_043740515.1 Bdellovibrio sp.
GCCCAGTTTTTCAAGAGCTTCAGTTAACTTTCGGATGGATAAATAGGGAATGGACCAAGCCGTATTGATTGGGTTGATCAGCAAATCCAAAAGAAAATATTTTTTCTGGATGAGAAAAGTCTCTTTCAATGAAAAGTGTCCGGCCACGAAAGCATCTATCTGAGCGCGACGATCACTGATGTAGCCGACGATGTTTTGATCGAATCGGAAGCTCGAGTTTTGGATGATCTTTGTTTTCCTATTTATTTGCAGGCGGGGTTTTTAGCGGAGCGGGTGAGGAAGCCGGAACTTTGTCCGCATCTCCAGCCAAAGTTCCAGTGTGCTGACGCCAGTTGTATTCGGGATTGAGTTTCAAGCGGTTCTGCCAAGCTTCCCATTTTTTGCGGGGATGCTTGTGCAATACATTGCCCTTTTCATCGAAGATATCGGGATCTTTGCCAAAAAGAAAATCGAGGACGGATTTCGCTACTCCCATTTGTGCTTGCTCCCTTTTTCAAGAGCAAAGTCTATGCGATTCAAAGCAGGCGATCAAGGCCTTAGCTGCGCGGGTTGGCACAAACATCGATGATGTCGAGGCCACGCTCTTCATTCAAAGTTCGGCCGCCCTTGTAATGCTGGAAGCAAGATTTGGCGGCTTGCTCATAGGCTTCTTCATAGGTTGAAGATTTTTGCGTGTACTCATAAATTTGCCCTTGTAGCTTGAATTTGAAATTATAGATTTTTTCTGGGGTTTCAGTCGAAATCCAGGCGTGGGCGCTCAAGCTCGATAAAAAACTGAGAATCAGCAGCAAGTTTTTCAAGGTCTTCATAAAGGCTCCTTTTAAAAGGTGAATCGTTCTGCCTTTATGAAAGAGCAAAAGCTTGGCCAAACCGCCTGATTTTTAAATTGAGAGAGGCTTCATAAGCATCTGAAATATCACAGCAATATCGTCTCAAATTGAGGCAGAATCAAGGCTCAATTCATAGCCTGTGCAAGTGACTTTTCTGGCTTCGACAACTGTTTCAACTGTCAATATTCTAGACATATGCCTCAGCCCGAATTTCTGATAGAACTGTGCTTCACGCAGGTAACAAATGATTTTTCAAAACAACAAATGATAGGCCATCAGCTTCCCGAAATTTACAGGCGACTTTTGCCGCAGGAGCTTTTGCGTTCTCAAGTGGATGAGAGCAAAGCGACTTGCCAGGCTTGTAATTGGAAGGCCTATCAGCCGCATTTGAAATGCTGTACTTTTGAGCCTTACCTGCCCAATTTTTTGGTCGGGGCAATGTTTGAAAATGCATCCACTTCAGAATCTGCCTTGAAAGCACTCCGCGCCAAAATCAGCAAACGGCAATTCAGTTTGCCAATTGGGATGACGGCCAGTGTGAAATACCAGGTGCAATTCAATCAACGAGATGAAAAAGATTTCGGGCAGCGTGAGGACTGGCTCTGTCCTTACTTCAATCGCCAGCAGCAAAATTGTGGAATTTGGAAAAATCGCGGTGCTGTTTGCACGACCTATTACTGCCAGTCCAGTTACGGTGTCATGGGTGAAGAGTTTTGGAAACAGATGAATGATTATCTGACTTATGTTGAGATGGCTTTGATGGAAGAAATCCTCGTGCATCTGGATTTCTCACCTCGGCAGATCAGCGATTGCTTGCAGTATCTCAATCGCCACGATGGCTCGGCAAGCGAGCTTCGACTGGATGCTTTGAGCCTGCCGCGGGCCAAAAAATTATGGAATGGATATTTTGATGAGCAAGAAGAGTTTTTTCGAAAGACCTATCAAATGGCTTTGAAACTCGATAAAAACAATTTCAAAGAAGCTCTCGGTGAATTGGGAGCAGAGATCGAAGAATCGCTGCTCGAAAGTCTTCAGGAGTTGCAACATGCCAAATAATTTTTCGGAGTCAGTATGAGTTTAAAACAGCGTGGAGATCAAGTGGCTGCGGACTTTGCCAAGCTTTCATCTTGGGAAGACCGCTACAAAATGATTATCGCACTTGGCAAAGCCTTGGCGGATTTACCTGATGATTTGCGCACTGAAGACGCGAAGGTCAAAGGCTGCCAAAGTCAGGTGTGGCTGCACGCAAAATTAAATTCCAAAGGTGAGATTGAATTTCAAGGCGACAGCGATGCATTGTTAGTGAAGGGTTTGGTTGCACTGTTGTTGAAAGTTTACTCGGGCACGAGTCCTGAAGAAATCATGACGACTCCGCCTGATTTCATCAAGGCCATCGGCTTTGAAGGAAATCTTTCACCCAGTCGAGCCAATGGTCTTTTCTCCATGCTGAAACAAATTCGTTATTATGCCACTGCCTATAGTTTGCTGAAAAAGCAAACTCAAGCCTGAGATTATTTTTTACTTTTACTTTTACTTTTTAATAGTCGCGTGCACTTTGTGAGTGTCATCATGCTCATCTAATTCGTCGAGAAAAGCGATGACATCTTTCATCTGATCTTCAGTCAGATCAGTGCTGTTTTTAGCCTTGTAAGAAGGCGCAGCTGAATTGATGGTCCAACCTCTTCCACCGAGTGCTTTTTTAATGTCTTCGAGATTTTCAAGATCGCCGTAAAAGGCGTATTCATTCCCGTCTTTGCTCACTTCGTTGGCACCCGCTTCGATCGCTTCTTCTTCTGGATCGAAGTTTCCGGGCTTAGTGCAATCCAATTCGGCAACTCGTTCAAACATCCAAGCAACCGATCCGCTCTCGCCTAAATTTCCTTCATGAGATTTAAAAATGGTGCGGATTTCGGGGACTGTGCGATTTCGATTATCAGTTTGGCATTCAACTAAAACGCCAATTCCGTGTGGGCCGTAACCTTCATACATCAGCTCTTCGATGATCGTGCCGTCGTCTAAAAGACCTGCGCCTTTTTTGACGGCGCGCTCGATGGTTTCGTTAGGGCACTGATTTTTTTTGGCCATTTCAATCGCCAGGCGAAGTCGAGAATTCATGGCTGGGTCCGGTCCACCCATTTTTGCAGCGACTTGGATCTCACGAGCAAGTTTCGTGAAAGCTGCGCCTTTTTTTTGAGCATTGGCGGCTTTTATTGGACTCTTCCAGCCTTTTCCCATTTTCGGACCTCCGGTGATCGAAAATAGAGTCTATCGAGTTTGGTTATTTCTTGTAAAGCCTGGGTGAGTTTGGCTTAAAGTGTTAAGATGATTTTTCATACAGCTTCCGTCTGGAAGAAAATTTCAGGGCTGGATTTGAGCTTGGAGCAAGCTTTTGCGCCTGGCTTGCAATTAGCGCAAAAGGTGCCCTTGCTTCCGGCGCGGGATATTTCTTTGCTTTCACCTAAAATTCACCCGCCGAAAAAAGGTTTGTCTTACAAAGAGGGGCAAGCCAGGCTCTTGCATGATCTCGCCAACATCGAACTTCAGGCGATGGAATTGGGCTTACGGACTTTGTTCGAATTCCCAGACGCACCTTTTGCTTTTCGTGAAGAGTTAGCGGGCATCGTTCGCTCCGAGTCTGAACATCTGACTTTGTGTTTGCGGGGGATTGAAGCGCTCGGATTTCGTTGGGGCGATTGGCCGATTCACTGCTTGCTTTGGCAGGCGACGAGCTCCGAGGATTCCTTGCTCGACCGAATTCTCATTGTGCATCGCTACCTCGAAGGCAGTGGTCTCGATGCGGGCGACACTTTGCTTCGTCGTTTGGATTCCGTTTTGGAAAGCCCACTGCAGCCGATCGTTCAGCGTATTTTTTTAGATGAAGTGGGGCATGTCGAATTCGGATCTCGCTGGTACCGAGATATTTGTCGCATAGAAAACTTGGACTCTTCGGAAGATTTCTCGGTTCGCATGAAGAAAATCCGTCACCAATTGCCAAAGCGAATTGAGCCGATCGCAAGAGGGCCGCGCTTGAAGGCTGGATTCACAATTTCTGAAATTGAGTATCTGGAAAATCTGCGAGCTGAGATGAGGAAGCATTGAAAATCAAATCTGATCATCGCCCGTGAAAAAGCGCCACTTGCCTTCGGGTAAATTTCCGAGCATGAGTTTGCCGACTCGAACTCGCTTCAAGCCTTTGACTGTAAGGCCAACCATTTCACACATGCGCCGAACCTGACGTTTTTTTCCTTCACGCAAAACAAATCGGAGCTGGTCTTCGTTGACCCAATCGACCAGTGCTGGTTTTAATTTTTTTCCGTCGAGTTCAAGGCCATGACAAAGTAAGTTCAGTTGTTCTCTGGAAAGATCTCCTTGAACTCGGACCAAATATTCTTTTTCGATTTCGCTGTCCTCACCTATGATTTTTTTGGCCAGGCGACCGTCTTGAGAAAAAATCAACAGGCCTTGCGAGTCAATATCTAGGCGGCCGCAGACCGCCAGTTGATCCAGCGCTTGAGGGCTCGATGGTGGTTTATGAGCTCCATCGTAATTGTCCAGAGTCAAAAGCCGAATTGCCGGCTCGTGTCCATCCTCAGGCTGGGCTGAAACATAGCCAATCGGTTTATTCAGTAAAATCGTGACCAACTGCGCTTGTTGTTTTTGCGCTTTGGCAGCCAACTCAACTTGGACATCACGGGTCACTTTGGTGCCCAATTCTTGGATGCGTTCACCATTCACAAAAACCAATCCTTGCGCGATGAAATCATCGGCCTCTCGTCGGGAGCACAAGCCGCGTTCCGACATCAACTTGGACAGTCGAATTTTTTCGTTTGGATCGAGGGGATCGGCAGAATCGTCGGAATTGGATTGACCCTTTTTGGAATGCATCGAATGATTTGTAAGTGATTTCTGGTGAAATTCAAAGAAAGAAAAAAAATCAGCATGAAAAAAAGAAATGCTTCTCTTAAAGCTTCGTCCCGGATAGTGATCCCTCTCATGCTGGCGATCCTGGGAACCACTGTGAGAGTCCAAGCCAACTCGACAGCCCTCATTTACGAGACAGGTTCGCAGAGAAAAAAGCTCCTTTACGAATATCAACTGGAGGAAGCGGCGGGAGCCGGCAGTGAGGCCGGGACCGAAGTCCTCAAGGGTAGCTTCCAAGATTTAGATGGCCAAACTGTTTTTTTGGAGACCGCTCATGTGAAGGGTCTTGAAATCCAACGAGATGAAGTGGAGCAAAGACAAATCAACGAGAAGGCCCAGGTTGAAGTCAAAGACGATAAAATTTATTTTTCGAAAACCAGTCAGGGGAAAACTTCGGTCAAAGTAGAAAAACTCAAAGCGCCTTTTGTCATGGCTTCTAATTTTCGACGATTTGTCAGCAGTCGTTGGGAAGATGTGCAGGCGGGAACTAAAATTTCCATTCGATTTGGAGTCTGGGCTCGGCAAGAAACGGTTGGCTTCGATATCATTAAAATAGGTGAAGAGAAAATGGGTGATCAGAAAGCGGTCCTAGTCCAGATGAAAGCGTCGAGCTTTTTCATCGCAGCCTTAGTCGATCCGATCCTATTTAAGTTTTCCAGCGATGGCACAAAAATTTTAGAAATGATCGGACGGGTGGCTGTGAAACAAAAGGTTGGAAAAGACTTTAAAGATATGGATGCAGACGTCGTCTATTCTTATCCCTAAAAGGTCATTGATTCATTTTCGAGCTCAACCCAAATCTCTGGATTTTCAAATAATCTCAGTTTTCGAATTTGAGCCGTTGAGCTTTTTGCTTTGATTTGCCACTTGATTTTTTTCCAAAGCCAAAGGCTGATATTTTCAGTGGTTGGAATCAGCGTTTTGAATTCTGAAATCATAAAATTCAGATGCTGATGGTCCAGCTGCCCGCAGACTTCATCACAGACCTTAGCAATCTGAACCTGATCGATTTCAGCACTGAGCATGAATTCAATTTCCAGTCTGTAATCATGGCCATGGCCAAACTCAGTAAAGCACTTTCCAAAGACTGAGAGATTCTTTTCTCGACTCCACTGTGTTTGCTGATAAAAATGAGCAGCGCTGAAATATTTCTCAATCTGAAAGATCATACGAGATTGATTCCACCATCAACCGAAAGCACAGCTCCTGTGGTCCAGCTGGACTGTGCCGAACCTAAAAAATAAATCGCCTCGGCGATTTCTTCGGAACTGCCAATTCTCTGCAGGGGTTGAAGTGGCTTCATTTTTTCTAGAGTTTCGGTTTTTTCTTTAGAATCTGCTTTATGAAAACTGTGCAAGGGTGTGTCGACGATGCCTGGGCAAACACAGTTCACGCGAATTTTTTTGGGTCCCAGCTCGATGGCTAAGCTTTGAGTCCAGTTGATCATCGCAGCTTTGGATGCCGAATAAGCAGAGGTGTGCGCCACGGGTTTCAAACCCAAGGTCGATGAGATATTGACGATGGATCCATGGCCTTGAACGAAAAACAAAGGAAGAATTTTCTGCGTCAGTTGAATGCTGCCAAAGAGATTGGTTTCAAATTGCTTTCGCCAAATGTCCAGTCCGTCATGCAAAAAGTCATGCGTCTGAAAAATGCCCGCATTGTTGATCAGAATCTCTAGTGAGACATCAGGTCGCTCAAAAAGATGTTGAGTGTATTTATTCACTTGTACTTCATTGTTGAGATCACACTTGAGAATCGAAGCGCCATTTCGACATTGGAGTGCCACCTCTTGCAGGCGGTCTTCATTTCGGCCAAGTACAAAAACAAAGTAACCTTTGTCGGAGAAAAGTTTGGCCGTGGCGGCTCCGATTCCTGAACTTGCTCCTGAAATAAGGACTGCTTTTTTCATGGCTGCAGACTAGCAGATCGCTAGAAAAAGAAAACCCCAAAGTTACCTTCAGGGTTTTCAAACGGATAAGGGTCAACGGATGATAGTCAACAGATCAGAACCTAACAGAACATTGGGATTGCGCCACCTTCTTGGAGGCGCTTAAAACTCAAATTAAACTGGATCTCGCAAACTTAGGCAGCGTTTCGGCGCAAGAAAGCGTGGTACTTTTTATCAAAGTCTTTGGCTTTCTGGCCCTCAAGAGTCAGGAGACCTTCTTTGAACCAAGTGTAGTGCTCACCGCAAAATCCAGCGCGCTCTGGCTTCGCTTTGCAGCTTTCGGCCGTGCACATGTGGGCAGTGAGATTCACCACATTTCCTGGGATTTGCTTTTGAACTTTATTTTCAGGAGCTGGTACTGCTTTTTTGTTTTCTGCCATTTGATTTGCCTCCGGGCTCTTTCAATTTAAGTCTCGTTCACTTCTGACATAGGTCTTATCGGCTAGTCCCTCAGCCAGTCGAGTCCAGTCTGTAAATATATTTTTATTCTAATTCTGAGACAGTCCGTAACTAGAAATTCCTCAGAGGTCCGAAGACATCTGAGGAATTAGCGCTGAATATTCAAGTTTTAGATGAAGTTTTAGGCGATCTTATAGATAGTCTCACTGAATCAACAGATAATCTTTTTGCTGCAGGAAGGGGAGCACGGGAACTTTGGAGAAAACGGGATCGTATTTAAATTTAAAAGCTCCAAGGCTCATCACTGCATATTCGGCAATCACTGTTCCAAGTACGTCCCCGTTGTAACGACTTTGGATGATAGGTGCATTGAGAAGGATTCGCTCGAAGGTCACCTTACGGCCAGTCGACTCACAAGAGGCATCAACTACGGCGCTCATTTGATTGATATCAGCAATCACGCTCTCATGGGTATCGGTCACGCTCAATGGGCTGCGAGTTTCATAACTTGGAGTTGTCCACACATAGCGCATTCGAAGTAAGAGAGTGGATGAAAATTTGGTTTGCTTGTCAGCAGCTGAAATATTTGGATCAGCCCATCTGTCAAAATACCACTGACCGGCCGTCGTTTCGCACAATCCATTGCTGCCTATCAGACTGCCCAGCCCCATGAGAATCGCTTTCGAACTGGTGATCTGTAAATTTCTCAAGTCAGACTCGGTGGAAAGATAGGCTATCGGTCCTGATACCAAGACAGAGCCCGTTACATACAGACGACAACCAGTCCGGCTTCGCAAATTCAGATTTTGAAGACGAAGTGAGCCTTCGATAAACAAATCACCCTCACAAACCATGTCGCCGTTATTTTGAAAGTAATTTGTTCCAGCTCTTAAGGAGAGGCCACTGAGATTTGCTGAATCAGAAGCTTCTTTGTAAAATTGAAGATGAGGCGATAGATCGCTCGATTTGAAAGCCTCTCGCAGGCGACCTTGAGTGGGAGCTCCAATAAAAATCTCTCTCTCTTCCACCGTTACAGATCGGGAGCTGATATTTGGCGAACTGCTCAGCATGGCTTGAACATATTGGGCAAGTGTTGAAATTCCCCACATCGTCGCTGGTCCACTGGGGACAAGAGCTCTTTGCACAAAAACTTTCTGCGTAGATGCCATCGCCATGGTCTGCCATGAGCTGGGTGCCATGGTTCCGTCTGCATTTTTCGATCCAGAGCCATGATCTCCGTAAATATTTCCGGAATTCCACGACAGGCCTGTCGGTGAGGAATTGCCAAAATAATAATCTCGGCCTTGTCCATTTCCACGGTAACCAAAATCAGTTACAAAATTGGATTGAACATTGGCATGACAGGTGACGCATCCTGTGCCCCGAACCGCAAGTGCAGGCGCAAACTGATGCAAGCTATTTCCAATCACTATCCGAAGTGCCATCTTCAAACTTAGACCTTGAGCATTCCTCAGAAAGATGAAGCCCGAATCTCCGCCCCGATAACCAAATTCAGGAGTGTATTGCAGTTGTCGTTTTGCAAAATCGAGAATTTGTAGCATTCCATGTGTGGTTTTGATATTTGCCGATTGAACCGCTGGATCCAAGCTCAACTCGTAATGAGCAATTGAATCTCCGCTCAAACCAAACTCTGCTGCGAAGGCAATGGGGAGTGAAAGCTCAGCATTGACCAATTGGAAAGCATTGATTTTCACCAAACTGATATTGGTGCCTCCGCTCATCGAAGAAAGCGAAGCGAGGTCGCTTGCGGGAGTAAATTGCATTTTGGAGCAGTTTTGATAAAGAAAAATAATGGGCGCGAGAGCCGAAAGCAATACCAGCAGCGAAAGCTTTTGAATTTTCATATTTTCCCCTACTTAAGTCCTATCGGTCTATTTCGGGATTTCTGTAGAGAATATTCATAAATCTCAAAATGAGACACATCGAGAAGGAGGTGTGAAATCAATGCTCCTAAAAATGTAAAGCCCATTGCCAACAACCTCTCCGCCACAGCGGCCTGAAAGGGGGATTAAAACTTATTCATTTGGACAGTTTTTCGTAAGTTTTTTGGATCATTTTGAGAAAGGTGACCGGCCAGGAAAGACCTGGCCAAAATTGATTAAATTTCGATGATTCGGCTGCTGCCTTGGAAATTGGAAATGTTCATTCCAAATTTTTGACTTAAAGTGAAATAGAGATCTTTGAGATCAACTCCTTGAAGATCATAAAGATTTCCTGGATTGATCATGTTGCGACCGCCGGCCAAAATCAATGGCAGCCCGACAGCTTGACCGCCGCCGAATCCGTGATTTCCATCTTCCAATCCATGACCAAATTGAATGATCGTGTTATCCAAAATAGAAGAGCCGCTCGGATCTTGGGAATTTTTCAGAGCGGTCATTAAATAATCAACGAAGCTCATATAAAAGCGGTCGCGAGACACGCAGCGATTGCGTCTTTCTGTTTCTTCACCAGCGCCGCCGTCACCCCAGTGAGCCATTTCATTGTGCGAGCCAGGGACGTCAACGTTTGCGCCGCCGTAAACAAGATTTCCCGGAATCAAATTTCGAAAGCGACGATTGGTATTTTCGTACTCGGTCATCAAAGAGAAAACCTGAGCTCGGTCGCATTTGAAAGACAAAATCATAATGTCGCAAAAAGCTTTCATGCGAGCCGCAAAATCATCTTGGTTGCCAGAGTGGTCTTCGTTGTTCAGTGAAAGATTCGGAGGAGTCACGCCGCCGCACTGATTGGGCGGAGGAGGTGACCCGCCTGGATTGGGTGGAGGTTGTGGAGGCGGAGGCAGGGCCACGACACTCATCTCAAGATTTCGCAGACCTGTGAAGTAATCATCCAGTCTGCGGCGATCGGCAGCTCCCAGGCGAGATTTCAAATCACTGATTGCGCTCAAAGCATTATCGAGGATGCTCTTGTTGCGTGAGAAAGGCGAAAGGGGCGCCTGAGGAGCTGCAGTCGGTGCTGTACCTGGCGCAGGGGCCACAACTGCATTGGGATCGTAATTCTGAAAAAGACCGGAGCTATAAAATAACTTGTAAGGATCGAGCCAAGTTTCCGCTTGATTGCCGTTGAGATAAGAAACCGTGCGTCCGTAATCAAAATTCACCAGATCTGGATGATAACCGTCGTAGCCGCCACCACTCATGGCGTAAGCCTTCAAGCCTTTTTGCAAAGCAAGCAGTTGATCAAACGAACTTCCAGTCAAAGTGCAAAAGGCGGCTCCGCCGTCGGAATATGGAGAGCAAGTGAGGTAGGTCGAAACGTTTGAGGCATGTCCGCCGGTTATTCCCTGGCACTGATATTGTGAAGAATTTTTCACTCCTCGCAAAATAGAAAAGTTAGCGGCATTGCCGGCAAATGGTCGAAAGACCTCCGGTAGATTGTTTGAATCCAAAAGTCCGGCCGATCTTGGTTGCCAGAAAGCGCCATCATTTGGTTTCATATAAGTGCCGCTGGGAATGTACATACAAACATAACGTTTCGGATCGACTGCGCCGGCCGCTTTAGCGATCGATGGAATCATCGCTTCCAAGAAGGGAAGTGCGAGCGTGATGCCGCCAGCTTTAATAACATCTCGTCGAGTGAGCGTTGTTTTTTTCATTACGGATTTTCCCCCGTGTTCAAACGAAACTGAAGGCTCTGAGCAATTTCAAAGATCACATCAGAAAAGCGCGAGTTTGGGTTGACGGTTTGAGTGCCAACGACCGAAGCCACGCAGCGATCATCGGAACTGCTCATGGCGCGAGCGACGGCCAGGCTCATCAGCTTTTGTACTAAACATGATTTTGTTTTAGGTTGGCCGGCGATAGATTCGATCAAACCGGATGGACTGTTAAAGAAAGCTCCGCCCTCGAGTTGTCCAGTGGCATCAATCGGTAACTGCCGAGAGTCGCTGTAATTTGTGCGCCAGCGACCTTTCATATCAAAATTCTCAAGGCCCAATCCAACCGTGTCCATGACTTTGTGGCAGCCGATGCAAGAAGCACTGGCTGTGTGTTGCTTCAAGCGATCTCGCATAGTGCCACCTTCAATCGCTCCATTGATCGTTGGGATTCCAGGTGGCGGCGGAGGTGGAGCATCACAAAACATGCTGGCAGCTACAAATCGACCTCGCTGCACAGGATGAGTGTAAGAACCACTGCCACCGTGAACGATCAGCAAACCGGCTTGACCTAAGATGCCTCGGCGGTCTGCTTGCGGAGTTTCAACTCGAACGAAGCTATCAGAATTGGCTGCCGGAATATTCCATCCATAATAAGCAGCAAGGCTCTTGTTGACGAAAGTATGACTGCCGTTGATCAATGTCAAAAGGCTGAGATCATTTTGAATCATGTCTTGAATGAAGAGCTGAGTTTCCTGGCGGATTGATGCCATGGTGACTGCATCAATATCTGGAAATGAGGCCGTGTCGAGCTGAGAGAGATTGGCCCACTCTCGTCTTAAGACATCAGCCAGCGCATTTGACTTCGGATCTTTGAGCATGCGCTGAATTTGTTGCTTCAATCCAGTCGGATTATTGAGAGACCCATCTCCGGCCGCTTTTCTCAATGTATCATCAGGCATGGATTGCCATAGAAAATAAGACAACCTTGAAGCGAATTCGTAAGAACTGAGGGCGTATTTTGCTCCAGGTGAGAGAGCTGCAGGATTATCCGAATAATTAAAGACAAAGCGCGGATCAATCAACACAGCAAGAATCAAATCATGCATGCTTTCTTCAACGCTGCCGCCACCACTCCAAACCTTCATCAAAGCATCGAGATCATTGCCAGGTCCTGAGGTTGTGATCGGGTGACGAAAGGCACGCTCAGAAAAACTCTGAACTGTTTTTTGGATACAGGCGGGTGACGGGTTGACAGCTGCTGGACAAGCAAGAATCTGATTGTAAGCTCCAGTCGCTTGTCCTTTGCTGGCTAAAACCTCGTTGGCTAATTTCTCTGCCGCCGCCGCAAAGTCCATCACTGTTTGATTAGACACGGTGAGGTTGGTCGATTCATTTGAAAAACCTGATCCACCAATTGAAGTGCTCTGAAAGCCATCAGCGGGAGTCATGCTCGTGAAAAGCAAATCGCGAACTGTATTGTTATACTCCGTGTTGCTCAGGCGATGAATCATCGCATGTCCGGGGCTATAGTTGAGACCACAGGATTTTGAAACCAAAGGGCTTTGAGAGGCAAGTGAAGAGCTATGACTTTTGAAAACTTTGAAGCTGCCACCACAGGCTTGAAAAATAAAAAGAACGCCGAGCAAAAAAGACATTGCCAGCCATTTGACTTTTGAATTCCAATTCAAATTTCTCACAATTTCCCCATTCAGCCGAACACAAAATACTCTTTTGAGCATGGGATCTTATCGGCTCTTCGACCAAGTTAGTTGAGAGCCGCAAAGCTTGAATTTTTTTTCTCAAGCTGAGACACAATTCTATTTATCTTAACTTTAAAAGCTTCAATTCTTAGACCAAGCTACTCAAGATGCCATTGTCGAATCTGTTCGAATCAGGTCGATCCAGGACTTGCAAAGGTGTTAGCATTTGAAAACTGTTGGGATGTTCAACAGAAAAAGCTGTCTCGTTTTAGGATCAACGAAACAGCTTTTTTGTTAGAAACATATGCCGCTTGCAGTTAAATTCGCGAGAGCAAAAACTGCAAGAAAGCAGCAGCGACTTGTTGTTGTGCCGCCGGCATTGGCGATGCCGAAACTCCAGCGTGTTGACCAGAAATCAAATTTCCAAGTAGCTGTTTGATGTCCAATCCTAAATTTGGTTGATTGCCAATTCCTTGAACCAATCCAGATTGAGCGCCATTGACGATGGCTGTGATTAAACTTTGCACCAACTGGCTGCTACCATTGGAGTCAACCAAGCCTGAAATTCCATTCGCAGACCCGACACCCATCTGATGCAAAATATCTGAAATCAATGTTGTGCCTAAGTTTGCCAAGTTCAATTGACCAATACCAAGCGTCGCCCCCGAAGTCAGACTTTGAAGTAAGCTAGAAAGCAAAGTGTTCGGTAAGCCCTGCAATCCTGCTTGCTGTCCAAGGTGTCCGATCAGGCCATTCATGATTGCGCCTGCAACTTGCGACAAATCTCCGTTGCTCACGCCAGCTGCTGGCAGATTTTGAAAGAGGGATTGGGTAACCAACTGAACAAGTTCAGCAGTCAGTCCGACTCCATTCAAATGAAGTGCTGAGCCCAAAACAAGTTTGCCGATCATCGCAAGCAAGGCGGCATTTTGTGAATTCGTTCCACCGAGTTGCAAATTTCCCAGACCTTGAGTCAAGCCCTGGATCAGAGTCGGCAGCAGAGAATGGACATTTTGATTGTTTGCCAGTCCTCCTGCGTGGAGTGCTGAGCTCGCTGATAAAATCAAAGATTGAATCTGAGATGGAGTGAGGCCTGAAGGAAGGACTCCGTTAGACTGTTGAAGCAATCCGTTTGCGATGTCCTGCAAGATTTTATTGGATACGACCGTTTGACCGCTCACTTGTGGTGCCGGCGTCACTGACACAGGTGCGGAGCTGAGAGGTGCTGTGGTTTGGAAGTTTTTTCCGCATCCAGAGAGGAAGCCTGCAGCAAAGAGACTGACGATTAGGATTTTCATTTTCATTTTATTTCTCCCGTTGGTTAACTGATTCAGAATAAGCTTCGGCAGAAAAAAACAATAGAGCGAATTCGGTTTTCTCATGCTTTCAAAAAAACGCTCAACAGTTGCGCAAATATTTAAAAAAATAACGACAAAATAGTTGACGGCTTTTATCCGATATCGAATTCAACCAATGGAAACTTTGATTTTCAAGCTCGATCAGCAGTTTCAAATTGAGAATTATTTTTCTTCAAAAAATAAATTAGCGATTCGTAGGGATTGAAAACGAGGAGCCTTTGAAAAGATTTCAGCTTTTATGATCAAGAGATCGACGTTTACTTGGTTTCTTTTTTGAGCTGTTTCAAGAGAGCGCTGCTGCAAAAATTCTTACGAGATTTGGCACAAGCGAGAAGTGACTCGCTGGTTTGATTCATGGCTAGGTTTGAAAGTTGTCTGTAAGCTTTTTGATCTGCCTCGCCCAGCTGCTCAAAGCCAAGCATTTCCAAAGTCGACGCATAAAGCCCACAATTGCACTGAGCCTCGCAATTTTTAGCCCAACTGGTATCGCTGATGGCTTTCTCTTTCTTTCGTGCGGCTAAGAAAAGACTTTTTTTAGCATCGATTTTTGCGTGCAAAGAGTTGAGGAGCTTGAAAGCCTCAGCACTGGTCAGTTTGCAACCGGGATCACCAACAAGTTTCTCATCAGCAACCTGCATAAGAAAATTGGCAGCGCTATCCAGGTCTTCCAAAGATTTGAGAATCGAAGATTTGGAGGACTCGGCTAAGGCTGTTGAGCTCAAGGCGCCAAAAATCAGAAAGCTGAAGCCCAGCAGAAGTTGGAGCAATTTTTTCATTTGATGATCTCCTCGATCGAAATTAGGTGTTTATCCGAAACATCGACCCTCATCTTTTCGACAACTTTTCGCGCCAACTGAGAAGAGTCAGGGCAATCCATGTGGATAAAGGTGATTCCCGAGCTTGTAAGCTTGGCCTGTTGAATCACTCGAGACACTTGGTGACCTAGATCCCGGTCTTGGAGATCCAAGGGAAAAATATTTCCTTGAACCAGGCGGAAATTTTCTTTTGCTGCGAGACTTCTGAGGCGTATGGAGTCCGCTGAAAATGGAGCTCTGAGCAAATAGGGATTGCGTGAACTCATTTTTAAAATGGCTCGCCGGGATTTGTTCAGCTCCGAAGAAAGTTCATAACTATAAAGCTTCGGCAATTCCAATGGCCGAAAGCTCTGGCTCTGAATTGGAAAATCTTCGCTCTTTAGTGCCTGTAAAACTTTTGAGCTCGGAGAGACCCCAGAGCCAGAAACAAAAAACGAGGCCGCAGTTTGGGTTGATTTCAGAGCGTCAATTATTTCCTGAGTGTAGCGCTCATGGAGTGCGCCTTCAAAGGCGAGAACCAAACTGTTCGGTGGGAGATCTCTCGCTGACACAATCGGAGGCTCTGTGTTTTGTGGTTTTCGGGCTTCTTCGGTGAATTGATCTCTTTGATATTTTTCAAAACTTTGAACCATGCCGCTGAAAAACTGATTTCTTTTGATAGAGACTTTGGCTACAAGTTTTTTCTGATGCGCCTGAACTTTTGCATCTTGCAAATAGGCCTGAAGTGCCTCGGGTTTACCCACGAATAAATGCTCATAGGCTCGTTTGAGCACTGAAGTATTCGGAGCGATTGTGAAAAGGTCCTCGGCCCATCGGTTAAGGGCAATCCGAGTCGACCAGGGAACCTCGCGAAGGTAACGGTTGAGATAATCTAAAGCGCCTGCAACTTTGTGTCTGGTGTCCACGGATGCTTCTGCTGATTGAGAAGTTTCAATCAAGCGCAGAAAATAATATTTGAATTGATCCTGCGCCAACTGGCCATAGGCTTCCGAAGCCGCAATCCGCGGAAGAATTCCATTTTCAAAAGCTAGTTTTTGAAAATTTTGAGTTGGCTCTGCTTTTTGACTTTCGGATGCAAGCAAGCGGTCAAAATCTTCAGCTGCGGCGACACCTATGTAGTAGGCATATTCGATCTGATCGACTTTCAGTTGGATATGCTCTTCAAGATCCTGATTGATCAGCATGTTCTGAAAATTTGATTCGTATTCAGGTTCAATTTCAACAGCGGCCGGAAAACGGCCACCTAGATTTTCAAGGCGTTTAGCTTTGCCTGATGAGGCCGGTTGCAGTGGGCTACAAGCTGTGACCAGAGTGAGCAAAAGTGCAAAAGGAACCACAATCCTGAGCATGCGATCAAATCTCCACTTTAATTTTTGAAACATTTGTTGAATCCAGAATTCAAACTTTATGATAGCGAGGCCATTTCCTCCTAGCAAGCGGCATCGCCAACAGAATGGATGGGGTCTAGGGTCGAACCAGAATCTCTCCGATCCTCATGTTGTCCCAGTTGAACAATTGACGATTTCGCACAGGTTGGAGTTTAGCAAAAACAGCAAGCAAATGGTCCATGGCACACTGAGAAGCGCGCTCGGCTCCGTCTAAAGCTTTGACGAGAATAGCGAGCTGGCGAGAGGGGACACAGGCGACTAGCACTCCCTCGGCGCCTTCCTTGAGCAAAACTTGGGAGGGGTTGGCCTTCATCATCTGAGTGCAGTATTCGGCTTTGCCTGCAGTCAGCTCTGGATATTGAACGAAAGCTTCAAAAACAAGTCTTGAAGGAGATTTCGACGGTTTTGAAGCTTCCGAAGCAAAGCGCGCAAAGGCTTGGGCAACAGATGCAAATTTCATCTGGAAAGCTGGGATGGAGCAGCCATCAATTGCGAAATTCGTCAGCGGACGATCAATCCAGTTTTGCATTAACTCTTTCAGCTGAATTTGGATCGGATGATTTATCAGATGATAATCTTGATGCGATATTTTTTGGTGAGTGCACACACTTAAGAATCCAGTGTGTTTTCCTGAGCAGTTGTTGTGAAGTCGACTGGGCTTCTGCTTTTCTTCACTCATCATGCGATTGGTGTCTGGATCAAAAGGCCAGTGGGCCCCGCATTTTAAATCCTCGGCTTTAGCTTGAATCTGCGAAAGCCATTCGGAAACCAAATTTGTATGTTGAGTCTCGCCAGCATGAGAGGCTGAAGCCAGGGCCAGATGGCGCAAATTTAAACCGAGGCTTGAAAAGGCGCCAGTCTGCAAGAGCAACAAAGACTGAAGAGGCTTGACCGCCGAACGGGGAAAAAAATCAAAATCATTCGGACCAGATTGATATAAAATTTCACCATTTGCATCGACCACTTGAGCCTGCACCTGATGCGAACTTTCAAGAAATGAACCTCGGCGAATTTCGATAATCATCTGATTCTTATGGCAGAAAACCAGGGCAATGAGAAGCTTCTTTCAAGGGCTTGCGACCGGGTATTTTTTTCAAAATCTTTCTCTCTCTCTGAGCCAAATTCACCTTTTTATCTGTCAGAAAACTCACAGGCGAAAGTTTTGTCTGGAACCTGTAATTTGAAACACGCATTGAAAATCAATCCTTAAAGGTGAGTGCATGAAAAACAAAAATTTGGCGCGACTGATTTTGACTCTAATATTGGCTGCGGCGATTCACCCAGTGGCTCATGCAAAACCCCTTGCTTGCTCTCGTCTCCATAGTGTTGTTTCGGTCGCTTCGATCATCGAGAAGCCACCCTTTGAGCAATGGTTGATCTGGGAGCAGGAAGCGAATTTTGCGCAATTTCGCAAAAGTCGCCTGCCCATCCAGGTGCCAATTGCCCATGTCGACCCCGCAACAGTGCAGACAACTTTCATGAGATCTGCCTCCAGGAACCTTAGGCAATTTATTTTGAACAGTGGCAAATTTCGCTGGTTCAAGCACACTTTCAACCGATACCCAAAGCTACCTCACTTCAACGATCCTGCCGTGGAGACGATGCCGGCCTATCTAACAGCTTCGCGGTCGGTAGCTATTCAATTGGGAGAAGAGTACTACACTCTGAAAATGGGAACAAATTTTCCGCATGGCCCTAAAGGCGAAATGCAGACAGCCAAAGCCTTTACTGCAGAAGACATCAAAGACGGCATCAATCGAATGCAATACATCGAGAAAGTGGATGCGGAAATTGGCCTTGATCCCGAATTGTTGTTGGCCAAAGAAGTTGCCATGGTGGCAGATAAGCAAAGTGGCGAAGGATATTTATTTCGAGATCTTTCCTTCATGAAAAGTGGAAATTACTATTTACCGGCCTTGAGCATTCCCTATGTCGGCCGAGAGATAGCAGAAATTAATCGCATGCCGGCCGATAGCTTTTGGAAAAAAGCTTACGCTGAATTGCTCGGTCGCTCCAAGGCGAAGCTCTTGCTACGATATGCAGCTCAAATGGAAACTCCGAACTCGCAAAACATGCTGATCGAGTTGGATAAAAAGCTGAAGCCGACGGGCCGATTGGTCTTTCGTGATATCAGCGACACTGTCCTGATTACCGGAGTCGCCGAGGGTCTGGGAGAATTCGAAGCCTTGGTGAAGGACCATACCGAGGGAGTGGAAAATAGCGAAAAGCTCCAGCCGTTTTGGGACAACTCGGCTTGGCGCTTTGACGAAGCCGGCGACAAATCCTTCAAAGCAAATACTTTAATAGAATGGGGAGCCGCCCATGATCTCGCCTACAAACAAGAAATTGAAAAAGCCCTGTCTGTCGACCTCAGTCAATTTGCCAGCATCGATGCCAATCCAGAATTTGACCGCTTCATGGCATCACCCATCCTGCAAAGAAAACTGAAAAAATACCGCGAATCACAAAAAGAACTTTTTCGCCGCAAGAGTGCTGCCGATCGGGCCGGCTAGGTAGCTGATCTTTATTCTCGATCACTGTTCGACACCTGGGTCCTATCCTTCACAAAGTGGTTGCTCGAGCCTGAGCTCTTAGAGATCATAACCAAGTTATCAGTTAGCCCGTTATTTTTTTCGAAAACAAGAATCTGAAAGGTTTTCAAAATGAAATATTTAAGCCTCCTGGTTGTTTTGCTCAGTTCATTTCAAGGTTTTTCAAAAGAAATAAAAGATAAAGAGTTCAAACAGGTTTTTTCTTGTACTCGAGCCGAGCTCGGGTGCAAAAAATTGGTGGCTGCTGTTCGGAGAATTATCAAAAGGCCGAATCCTATGTGAAACAAATGAATGAGCTGCCAAATAAATGTCATGCCCAGTTGATCCAGTTCACTTCGGAAGAGAAAGATACGAGAGTAATTCTTTCGAAAAAATGCAGCTTGCTTCGAGCCCACAGTATGTTCAGTTGCCCGGGGAGTTCCACCGCGAGAAACTTGACGAATGAGATGAAACTCTGTGTTCATTCCAAAACTCCCATCGCCCCCTCAGCAGTGCCAGAATCCGCAGCGACCAAATAATTCCCGGAGAGGTAGATGACGAACTTTTGTCCACCTGTTGACCTCTCATCGGCAAGCAAATTTTCGCAGAGGGGAGCGGGACCTGAATCTGCTCTGAGCCGGCACAGGCGATGCAAAATACCGGATCAGGAGCAAAACAAAACTTTTTTGACCTCTCACCCAATTGGAGACTTAGCATGGATTCGTCACGTCGATTGATTTTTCAGGGTTTGGCTGCGGGTCTTG
>JAYUCD010000069.1:0-12157 GCA_043740515.1 Bdellovibrio sp.
GTGATTTGGTCTGAGACATGAGCATTCTCTTGTGAGCTTTTGTCTAACTGATTCATGGCTTGGTTGATCTCACTGATTCCTTGAGCCTGATCTTCTGTAGCCTTAAATATTTCCTTATTGATCTCTGCAACCTTTTTAATCGATTGCACGATTTGCGTGAAGGAAGCTCCGGATCGATCCGCCAGCTTTGTTCCCTGTTGCATTTTTTCAGAGCTGGCCCGAATCAGGTCTGAAATCTCCTTGGCGGATTGGGCACTTTTTTGAGCGAGGCTACGGACTGCATCTGCCACAACCGCAAAACCTTTTCCTTGCTCGCCAGCTCGAGCCGCTTCAACCGCCGCATTGAGCGCTAACAGATTTGTCTGAAAGGCAATGTCATCGATGACGCTCACAATTTCTTCAACTTTTTTTGACGAATTGGCAATATCTTGAATCGAGGCGATCAAGTTACTGATTTCTTTCTCACCTTGGAGAGCAACTTCGAAAGCATTGGTTGATTGCTTGGATGCTTCGGATGCATTGTTGGAGGTCAACTTCACCATCGAGCTTAATTCTTCCAAGGACGCAGCCGTTTCTTCAATCGAAGCGGCTGATGCCGTGGTCGTGTTGGTCAAGCTTTGAGTGCTCGCAGCAATTTGAGAAGATCTCTCGCGAGAGGATTCCGATTCTTCAGCCAACCCCTCTGAAATTTCGGCGAGAGGCTTCACCGTGTAAAAGGTGATAATAAACGAAATCACCAAGCTCAAAACAAGAACGGCAAAGACAGCCAAGGCAGAAGATTTTCTTGTTTGCATGGCCAGGAGATCGGACTCACTCTTCTCCATTTCAATCATATCAGCGTTGTTCAATTCAACGTTTGATAGAATGAGATCCACTTCCTCAAGCTTGGGTTTGACGGTCAGAAAAAAATCTTTTTTAACTTCTTCAAACTTTTTGGCTTTGAGAGCCTCTACCAATTTTTGAATCAAAGGTTTGGCGTCATTCCAGCGAGAAATGGAATCGCCTTTTAATTTTTCTGCCTTTGGCGGCATTGCGAGAGCTTTGTATCTCTCAAGAGTACTTTCAAATCTTTCAATTGCGGACTCAATTCCAATGATGCTTTCAGAAAAAACGGCCGCATCATTTTGACTGGCAAGCGAAATCCAAATTTGCCCTTTCATGTTGCTGATTTCAAGATTGAGCTCTTTGCTCGTCGTCAAGGAAGGCAAGACTTCAAGAACGATGGAATTTAATTTTTTCGATAAAGTTTGAATTCGAAAGTCTACAAATACAGTTACCAGAGCCATCAACAAAACCGGGATGAGTGCGACCAGAAGCATCTTGCCGCGGAGGCCGCGGAATCGAATATTTTGCCTCACTTGACTGATCACATTTTTCATTTTTCAGCTCTCAAGCTTCGAAGGAAGCCGTTTTGAAGGTGGTTCAAGAATTGAATAGTTAAAGCGGATTCAAATTACTTTTTGTATCCAACATAATAAACTCCTAGAACTTTGCCGGAAGCATCTTTGATCGGCTCATAGCAAGTATCAAAGGCGGTTCCCAAAATGTCGGCATCACCACAGTAAGTGTCACCCTTGCTCACAGCTGCGTAGGCCGCTTTGGTCGCGTCTAGAGTGGTGCCAATAGCGCGGGTGCCATCAGGTTTTAAAACATTCGTACTGACGCGAACAAAATCAGATCCGTCTTTAACGAAAACAGTGGCAGTTCCCTGCATCGATTTTTTCACGTCATCAACCGAGTCAAAGTTGTTATTGATTTTTTTAGTGCCGAAATAAAGGCCTGGAGCCGAACGATCTCCAACTTTTTCTGTGCCCTCAACTTTAGGCGCTCCATATTTATTGAGTTTTGACTTCAACATTTCTAAGGATTTTTTTGTATCTCCGGCATGAGCCATGGCGCCAACGACCAAAACAGTAGAAAAAAGAATTTTATTTAAATTGCGCAAACGAGGGTAGTTCATCGAGGGTCTCCTGAATAAATATGAAGTTGTTTAATTTGAACGTTAAGATCTAGTAAATCTAACCACCCAATCGGATGAAAAACAACCTGTCCAACGATAAACCTGGTCGTCTGGAGAAAGGTCTAGGCGATGGGCTGGCAGTAAAATTAAATCTTGGGTTCGGTCTGTAAGCTTTAACATTACAGAAGTTGGTGGTCAGCAAAGTAATGTTTTTGGTGACGTCGCACTCATTACAAAGCTAGTTTTTTAACTCAGCGTCCATTGAGCGAAGGATAACGTAAGCTGCCTTTTCAAACGAAACCATAATTTTACATAAAGTATCAAACGATGGATTTCCGCCATCGCGAATAGCTTCATAAACCACCGTGCGACTAAGGCCTGTTCGGCGACAAACTTCGAGAATGTTATGGGCGCGAACATAACCGGATAGTATTTCAACAAAGGCTTCTTTATCGCCATCAATTAAAGCTTCTGATAAAGCCTTTTTAATTTCTTTATGGCGTATGAAAATAGCTAAGGGGTCCTGAGTCTGCAGACGAATTCCATTAAGCTCTAAGCCGTTGAAATTCTAATGAGAAGTGGTGGCTCCGGGGAGAATCGAACTCCCACGTCCTTGCGGACACTGGATTTTGAGTCCAGCGCGTCTACCAATTCCACCACAGAGCCGTTTTTGTAGTCATTAAGATAGAGACCGGAAATAAACCATAATTCACCATAAGAACTCAAGCGGTGAATCAAGAATTTTTTTCAAGGCTTGTCGCAAAGCTTGTCACTTATTTTGGCAGTGAACACTCCAGTGAAATTCACGGCGTCAGAAAAAGCATCGAAATTTCAGGCACTTAGAATTGAGGGCAAAAGTCCAGTCAAGTGGCATCGGCGTTGCTGAAGAGCTCTTTGTTACAAATTGACCAAACTTTGCGTGAAGCACAGGAGATTTTATGAAGAATGCATTGAAACTATGGGCCTTGATGGCGGTGGTGCCGGTGGCGGTGTTCGCGCAATCCACTTTGGATGAAGAAGTGAATGCGGAACTGGATCGCATGTATCAAACTCAACCGCAAGGCAGAGTGCAAAGTCAGTCGGCGCCTTCGGTTCAAGTCAACGTCCAGGCTCAGCCCACAGTGACCACAACTCAAAATCAGAGCAATGATCAAGCAAGCACTCAAGGTGTGGCTCAAAAGCAAGGTCAAGGGCAACTACAAGCTCAGACCACAGCTCAGGCGCAGGTTCAGAAGCAGCCTGTGACGGTGATTGAAGCGACTCCTTTGGCTGAAGGGGCTGCTGAAAAGATGCGAAAAAATCGCCAAGATGCTGAGCTAACAACTGAGCAGAAAATTGTTGAAAAGCTTGAGCAATCTCGTCTTGATGACGAAAAACGTCGCGGTGAAGTTTTGTTCGGCGATAAATTCAATAATTTGATGAAGCAAAGTCAAAACAATCAACAACAAGCTTCGCAAGTGGTTATTGGAAACGGCAACACAGTTGAGTCGGTTCAGAAATCTGATCAGACCTCCCAGCAAAAAGCAGTTGTTGCGCCAGTCGTCGTCGCAACACCTGCGCCGACTCCAGTTGTTGTCGCTCCGACGCCTGTCGTGGTTGCAGCTCCGGTTGTGGCACCCGTGACCCCAGCGCAAGATGAGCAAATGGACCGTGAAGCGATTCGCAGCGAAGTCAGTGCAGCTCTGTCTGAGTTTAAAAAGACGGAAGAGAAACCTAAATCAAGATCTTATGTCTCTGTTTTGGGTGGCTCGGGCGATTATCCAACGGCGATCAACGTCAAGCCTCAGTATTCTTTCGGAGTGGGTTTTGGACAAAAATTCTCTGACAAAATCGTTGCTGAAGCCTCAATGCTTTATTCAAACTACCAAGTTGAACAAAGATTTGATCCTTACTCTGGCAACGGCGCGACGATTTGCAATCCTTACTGCGCCAACTATCCACGCATCACTGATATGAACCAGTACTCGACTTCATTGTTGGTGAAATATCAGTTTTTGGGTGGAATGTTCAGACCTGAGTTAGGAACTTTGGCTTCTTACACTTACCGAACCTTCGCCGACAAACAGTTTGCGCTCTCGAATGCAGCGGTGTCTTCACATGCTATCGATATGGGCTTAATGCTGGGAGCTTCAGTTGAGATGAGTGATTCCTTTTCACTGGGGATCGATTATCGAAAAATGTGGAACATGACCAATAGGATTGAAGGCAGCGGTTTGCAGAAATCAACTCTGCAACAAAGTGCTTCCAACGACACGCCCATTGAATCTTTGAGTTACTATAATATTTCAGTTGTGGCGCGAGTGAGCTTTTAATTCGAATTCAAAGTCGTCTGTGCAAGTGGATCCCATTGTGGATTCCCAACCTGTGGGCCCGACCTTTAAAAAGTCGGGCTCTTTCTATTGCAGCTCCTGAATCTCTCAGGCAAACTGGTTCCATGACGAGCTCAAGGTCTCTCATTTTGTTGCTGCTTGCGCTGGGATTTTTATTTCCAGCGGACAGGATTTTCGCAGCTCAAGCTCTTGACACCTCTTCGCCTGGCCTCAATTATAAAACTCCGTCCAAAGGTCGAATGGTTTCTCAAGCGGTGGCCCAAGTGGGCAATCATGTGATCACCAGTCGGGAAGTGATCGTATCACATATCATCGATCAAGCCTTGCTTTTATCGCCGGCAAAAAATACCACGGTCTTGACTCACAAGGATTGGATTCTGAAAGAAGACTCAGAAGCTTTTCAGAAAACCTTGGCGCAAATTCTTTTGGAGTTGGTGGTCCAAGCTGAGGCCGAAAATTTTTCGGTGGGACAAGTGACCGCCGAAGAAATGACTTCGCATGAAAAACATTTAGATGAGCAAGTCAAAGCTTGGCAGGACTGGAAAAATTTGGAAGTCACCTCGGGTGAAGTGCAAAATGCTTTGGCTCGCAAAATTCGCGCCAAAAACTTTTTGAAATTTAAAACCGAAAGCTCCAGCGTTCAAATCTCTGATGAGGAAGCCAAAACATTCTATGAAAAAAATCGCGTGAAATTCGGCAACCTTCCTTTTGTGCAATTCAAAGTGAGCATCAAAGAAGTCTTGGCGCAGGAGCAGCTCCAAGA
The DNA here is from genome assembly GCA_043740515.1 of Bdellovibrio sp. GTDB lineage: Bacteria > Bdellovibrionota > Bdellovibrionia > Bdellovibrionales > Bdellovibrionaceae > 21-14-0-10-47-8. The sequence continues at coordinate 5,054 of JAYUCD010000069.1, forward strand.
CAAACTGAAAGACTGGTTTGATATCCTCAAAAGAAAATATCGGGTCAAATACCTTGGAAAAGCGACTTCAAACTAAACTCACTCATTTGTGGACGGGTCTATGAACTCAAGCCAAATGTGGATTCGGCGAGCGAAGCATTCAGATTTGACTTCGCTTCTGCAAATCATCGCACCCCTGCAGTCGACAGCATTCAACTGGAGTGAAGAAAGCTTTCTCAGCGAGTTCTCTTTTGCCAAAACCTGGGTCTACTGCAAGGACCAGCAAATCCAGGCCTTTCTCTGCCTGCGTGACATGAGCCAAGCCTGGGAAATTAGCATCCTAGCAACTGACTTGAAATTTCAACGCCAGAAAGTGATGGAATCCTTTTTATTCAATTTGCTGGAACAGATAGGATACGAGCGTCATTTCTGGCTGGAAGTCCACGAAATGAATGTCCCTGCACAAAAATTATATCAAAAATTAGGCTTTCAGAAGGATGGAAGTCGCGGCGGCTATTATAAAGATGGTTCAGCAGCCATTTTGATGAGTCTTCATAAGTCCATCATAAAGCCTTGATTTAGCCAGGTCATTTTGATATCCAATACAGCTGAAGTGGGCTGGAAACAGTCCACTTTTTTGTTTTCAGGCTCCCGGCATGAGATGAAAGTGACTGGATTGAAAGCAAGCTTTCAAAAAAATTGGAAGCAAAAATTGAATAAAAAACTGAATATTACAACTGAATATGACATTTAAATAGAGCTGAATACTTCGAATGATATCAGAAAACACACTACAAACGATCGAGACGATTGCCGGCCAGGTGGCTGAGAGCTCAGGCGTTCGGATTTACGATCTCGAATTCACCGGCGGCACCATGGGCCGCACTTTGCGCATTTTCATCGATAAAGTTGGCGGAGTGGGTATTGAAGACTGCTCCACCTTCTCTCGTGGCTTGAATGAAATTTTGGACGCCGATGAAAATATCATCCCGGGCGGAAATTATGTGCTTGAGGTTTCCTCTCCAGGACTTGAGCGGCCTTTAAAGAAAAACTGGCATTACGAGCAAGTGATTGGCAAAAAAATTTGGTTGCGCCTGAACAAGCCTTTGGAATCATTTGGCTGTCAAAATCCTAAAATGAAGAATGCCAAACAGATCTCTGACATTCTTCTCGCCGTCGAAGGCGAGGATTTGAAAGTCCAAATTGAAAATGAAGAATTAAAAATTCCATTTTCTGCAGTTGAAAAAGCAAAAACAGTTTTTGATTTTAATGAAGGCAAACAAGCGAAGGTACCCTTGCAAAAAAAGGGTACTCACAAAAAATAAGAGGTCAGCATGGCTGAAAATATGTTTTCGGATCTCGCTCGAGTCATCGAGCAAGTTGGAAAAGACAAAGGGATCGATCGCAACTTGGTGATTGAAGCAATCACGCAAGGGATGTTGGTGGCGGCTCGTAAAAAATACGGCACCTACCGCGAAATCGAAGCGTCTTACAATGAAGAGAGCGGGGAGATTGAACTTTTTGAATTCAAAGAGGTCGTAACTCGTGAAAAATATATTGATGAAGAAGTTGAGATTCCATTGGACGATGCTTTGAAGCTTGATCCAGAAGCTCAATTGGATGATTCCATCGGTATCAAACTCGACTCCTCTGATCTTGGTCGAATTGCGGCGCAAACTGCGAAGCAAATCATCATGCAAAAAGTTCGCGATGCGGAACGTGATATTATTTTTAACGAATTTGAATCTCGCAAAGGTGAGATTGCTTCCGGAATCGCTCGCCGAGTCGAGCGCGGTGCGATCGTTGTCGATTTAGGTCGAACCGAAGCTTACATTCCACCACGTGAGCAAATTCCAGGTGAAATCTACAAACCGGGTGATCGAATTCAAGGTTACTTGTCAGAGGTTCGTCAAACGACTCGTGGTCCTCAGATCATTATGTCGAGAGCAGCACCTGAATACATCATCAAGCTTTTTGAAATGGAAGTTCCCGAGATTTACGACGGCATCGTTGAGATCATGGCAGCAGCTCGTGAGCCTGGAGCGCGAGCAAAAATCGCGGTTCGCTCGAAAGACAGCTCAGTGGATCCAGTCGGAGCTTGCGTTGGGATGAAGGGCACTCGCGTGCAAAACATCGTGCAAGAGTTGCGTGGTGAGAAAATCGATATCGTTCCTTGGGACGAAGACATCACTCGCTTTGCCTGCAATGGTTTGGCACCGGCCGAAATTTCTCGAGTTTTCTTGGATGAAGACAACAAAGAACTTGAAATTGTTGTTCCTGACAACCAGTTGAGCTTAGCAATTGGCAAACGCGGACAGAATGTGCGTTTAGCAGCCAAGCTGACTGGTTGGAAAATTGATATCATGTCCGAGTCGTCGGCAGCAGCTCGAACCGCTGAAGCGATTTTCAATTTAATGCTGATCCCTGGTATGACTGAGACAATGGCGCAAAATATTTTTCAGAGTGGTTTCGGGTCTTTCCCAATAGTGGCGCAAGCTCAAGCGGACGATATCATGACCATTCCTGGGTACGAGGACACTGAAAAAGCTGAAAAGCTGATCAGTGATGCGAAAGCTGTGGTTGAGAAATACAAAGCTGAAGGAATTCCGATTCCAAGCTCGCCGCAGTCTCAAATCACCACCAAAGTTTCTGGTGATGCGAAATCTCAAGCCGATTTGCGCTTAAAAGCCGAACTAGAAAAGCTAGAGACCAGTGAGAAAAGTGCTGAAGAGAAGACTGAAAAAGTCGTGGAATAAATTTGCAGACAATGACCCGTTTGAAGGAGTTTGAGTGAGTAATCCAAAAGTATTTGAATTTGCAAAAGAAGTCGGGATGACCCCGCTCGCCTTGATGGATAAAATCCGCGAGTGGCACTTACCTGTGAAATCTCACATGGCAGAGCTTGAGCCGACTGTTTTGGAAACGATCAAAATCAAATTGAGTGAACCGCAAAAAGCTTCTGAAGCTGGCGAAAAGAAGCCAGCCGCAAGGAAAAAAGCGGCCAGCCTAACCGCAAAAACTGCAGCTCCCGTCAAAGCAACGGCAGCGAAAGCTGCTTCTCCAAAAACTGCTCCTAAGGCAGCCGCGACTAAAGCCGCAAAGGCCACTCCCGCCGTAGCGGCAGCTCCTGCTGCAGGAAAAGTTGGAACTCCAGTGGTTCGCCGCAAAGTAAAAGCTGTCGAAGAGCCAGCGAAAGATGAGACAGAACCAATTGAAGCAGCTTCAAACGAAGTGGCAGAAGAAGCAGTTGAAGAAACTGTCACTGAAGCCGATGTTCCATCGGCTGTTGTCGCAGCAGCTCCTCCTCCTGTTGAAGTAGCCAAAGCTCCTGCCGAAGTCGTTCAGCCTCTTGCTGCTAAAGAAAAAGAAGAAACAGCGACCGAAGCTTCTCCAGAATTGGCTGCGGTTGCAACCTCACCCACTCCTAAAGGAGCTGAAGGTACAGCTGCCGAGAAAAGATTTGTTCCTCCAGCGCGAAAAAAAGAAGTCGCCATCGGCAATAGCGGAGTGGCCAGTGCGCCTCGCCGAAATATCATTGGCCGAATGGATTTAAGCCGAGTGGCTGGCCCTCAGACTTCTGGAAGTGCTGCCGTTCCACTCTCCCGTCCAGGTGGCGGCGAGCGAACTGGTGGCCCTCGTCCTCAATCAAGTATTGGCGGACCGCAAGCCGGTGGTCCTCGACCCAAAGGAAATTTAAGAACTGGATTTATTCAAGCATCTTCATCGATGCCTGATGTTCCTCCAATGACGGATGATCGCCGTCGTGGCGGAGATGATAAACGGAAAGGTGGATTCAAGCCCGGAGGCGATGTTTCCACTGCCAAACCTGCTGAAGAAGGTGAAGTTAAGCATTTCGACGCCGCCGAATTTCGAAAGCGCGAAATGGTTTTCCAGCCGAAAAAGAAAAAGGGAGTTTTGGCAAGGCCTTCCATGCAAACTCAAATTACAAAACCAAAAGCATCCAAGCGAGTAATCAAAGTCAATCAGACCATGAAAGTCGGCGATCTCGCCATGGAAATGGGATTGAAAGCGCCCGAACTCATCAAAAAATTGATGAAAGAGGGAGTCATGGCCAGCATGAATATGGCTTTGGATTTTGATACGATTTCTCTGATCGCTCCCGAATTCGGCTTCGAAGCAATCAACGCCTTCCGTTCAGCTGAAGAATTGATTTTCGAAGCGGCGGAAGTGAACACGGCGGAACTCATTACGAGATCACCAGTTGTGACGATCATGGGACACGTCGATCACGGAAAAACATCTTTGCTCGACACGATTCGAAACACCAGCGTGGCTTCCGGAGAAGCGGGTGGGATCACTCAGCACATCGGAGCTTACCAAGTCACCACAGAGGGTGGATACGTTATCACTTTCTTGGATACTCCGGGACATGAAGCTTTTACGGCGATGCGAGCTCGTGGAGCGAACGTTACTGATATAGCAATTATTGTTGTCGCTGCTGATGATGGAGTGATGCCGCAAACGGCAGAGGCCATCAGTCACGCCAAAGCGGCAGGTGTGCCAATGATCATTGCGATCAATAAAATGGACAAGCCAGGTGCAAATCCCGAGCGCATCAAACAGCAATTAACCGAATACGAAGTTGTGCCTGAAGAGTGGGGCGGTACCACCATGTTTGTCGGAGTTTCTGCCATCAAGAAAACAGGAATCTCTGAGCTCTTGGAGCAGATTCGCTTGATCGCTGAAGTTGCTGAACTCAAATCCAATCCAACTTTGCCGGGTACAGGAGCTGTGGTCGAATCCCGCCTCGAAAAAGGCCGTGGAAATGTCGCAACTGTTTTGGTCAAAGATGGAACCATCAAGCTTGGCCAGCAGATTGTTGCTGGAACAGTGACTGGACGAGTGCGAAGTTTGACCAACGACCGCGGTGAAAAAATCACCGAAGCTGGTCCTGGAATGCCAGTTGAACTATTAGGTCTTTCGGGAACTCCGCAAGCTGGAGATCGTTTTGATATCGTCGCTGACGAAAAAGTCGCCGAAGATGTCATCCGAGTTCGCAAGCAGCAGGCTGACAAGAGTCAGTCTCCAGCTGGAAAAATTTCTCTCGAAGAAATTTTTGCCAAGGTTAAGCAAGGCGATGTGAAAGAACTGAATATCGTATTAAAAACCGATGTGACTGGATCGCTTGAAGCCATCACGGGCATGCTCAACAAAGTTTCGACTCCCGAAGTGAAATTGAAAATCATCCATTCGGCTGTCGGCGGAGTGACTGAAAACGATGTCTTGCTTGCACAAACAGCAAAAGGCATCGTGGTCGGTTTCAACGTCAGACCGGACGGCGGGGCGACGACAACCTCGAAGCGAACTGGTGTTGAAATCCGCAGCTACACAATTGTCTATGAAATGATGGATGATTTGCGTAAGGCGATGGCAGGACTTCTCACTCCGGATATCGTTGAAAAAGTCATGGGTCGTGCTGAAGTTCGAAATGTTTTTACGGTTCCAAAAATTGGAACGATTGCAGGCTGTTTTATCCTGGATGGAAAAATTCAGCGAAGCAATATGTCTCGCTTGGTTCGAGACGGTAAAATTATTTTCGAAAGTAAGATTTCATCTCTCAAGCGATTCAAAGACGATGCACGTGAAGTGGCTCAAGGCTTCGAGTGCGGAATCGGAATTGAAAACTTCAATGACGTTAAAGTCGGCGATGTGATCGAAGCTTTCATCAAAGAAGAAGTGGCTCGTCAGTTGACGTCCGCACCTTCTCCGGAAGCTTAATTTTCATTCCTAAACCGAGTGAAGTCAGAGGACTGAAAAGCGATGAAAAATTCAGGCAAAACCCAACAAGGTGACGGCGGCCGGCGCATAGCGCGGGCCGAGCAAGAAATTCAAAAAACGATCGCCCAATTTCTGGTCTCGGGGTTCAGCCATCGCCTTTTGGGATTGGTAACCGTTTCCAAAGTCATGATGCCCGCAGATCTTAGGGCTGCCAAAGTCTACATCAGCGTCTTAGGCACGGACGAGGAACAAAAAAACACGATCGAAGTTTTGCAAAAGCGAGCCTTCGAAATTCAAAAGTTTATTGGTGATCAGTTGCGAATGAGATTTTGCCCAAAGCTGACATTTTTTGCAGATGACACAACCGAACATGTTCTCAAAGTAGACCGCATTCTTCACGAGCTCGAAGAACAAAAAAAATTACGCCTCAAAGCCGAATCTTCGGAAGAGCAAGGTATGGAAGAGCCAGGTTCTGATGAGTGAATTTAAACTGAAATATACCGATGTCGTTGAGGAAAGTTGGAATTCTTTTCGTGATCAGCTCCCGCTAACGGCTGGCCTCAGCTTGGTTTTTATTTGTGGAATGGCAGTTCTTTTCTACATTCCAGTATTTGGTCATTTTCTCATGTCACCATTTGGTCTTGGATATTTGAAGTGTCTAATTCAGATTCGAAAAAAAGAAAAATTTGATTTTCCAGATTTCTTTTGGGCTTTTTCAAATTTGAATCGCTTTATCCACGCTACTCTGCTCGGATTCTTAATTGCTCTCGGTTATCTCGGATTCATTTTACTTTTGGTCCCAGGGATCTGGTGGTTTGTCGTTACAACTTTTTCGAACGTTATTTTTATTTCGGGAACAGAGGATTGTATCGCTGCCATCAAAAAATCGATGCAAATGGTTGAAGGCCGCTGGTGGAATGTGGCGGGCCTGATCGGATTTCTCAGCTTAATCAATCTTGCAGGAGCGATGTTCTTCTTGATTGGCGTGATCATTTCATTGCCAGTAACGACTTTAGCTCTCTACATCGCTTTCGAAAAACTTTTGCTCAATCAGCTAACTCATTTGCAAACGGAAACACTTCAGAGTGTATCGGCCGAAGCGCCGGTGCCCAAGGCCTAGATGGCTTTTCATGGCTTGCTTCTCATCGATAAACCGACAGGTCTGACCAGTCATGATGTGGTTGCCAAGGTTCGAAGAATCATGGGCACAAAATCCGTTGGTCACTCGGGAACTTTGGATCCTTTGGCTTCGGGCTTGATGGTGCTCTTGATTGGTGAAGCAACAAAGCTGAGTCAATACATTCTCGAACAAAACAAAGCCTACAAAGTGAAAGCGAAATTGGGTCTAACGACTGACACACTCGATATCACTGGGCAGGCCCTGAA
>JAYUCD010000070.1:0-1801 GCA_043740515.1 Bdellovibrio sp.
GGAATAACAGATAAAGTCAGTCAACTGGCGGGCCAAGTTCAAGTAGGAGTGAAAAACACTTCTGTTTCACTTGTTGGAATGGCATTGAAATTAATCACAGCCTTCTTTTTTGCAATGACTTTGGCGTTGATCGGTCAAGAGCTGATGGGCTCAGGAAATTTTGCATTTGTTTTCACAATGGTTGTGATAATGGGATTGATTTTCAAACTGATTGGATCCTGGAACATTGGAGCCGTGCTCTTGTTTGACTTGTTTTGTGTGCTTGTGGCACTTCTTTTGAAGCTCTATCTGCAAGTAGCACCTTAAATCATCCGCTGCTAGAAAGCTCGAACCATGATTGACATCAAACTTCTCGAAAAAAAATCCGAAGGTGGGCTTTCTTATTTTGACCAATACAAGCAGTGCTTAATCAATCGAAAAGCTTCGGTGTCAGCCCTCGATCAAGTGATGGAGCTGAATAAAAAGCGCAAAGAGATGATGACCAAAGCTGAAAGCGCGAAAGCCAATCAGAATAAAGTGTCTGGCGAAATTGCTAAGCTCAAGCGTGAAGGTAAAGATGCCTCCACTTTGATTGAAGAAATGGGAATGCTTGCGAGCTCAGTCAAAGAGATGGAAATCAAAGCTAGCGAGGCTGAGGCAGAAGTCACTCGTTTATTACTGACCTTGCCGAATAAGACTCATGAAAGCGTTCCGGTCGGAACTTCTGAAGAGGCGAATCAGGAAGTAAAAAAGGTCGGCGCTCTGCCGAAATTTTCTTTCAAAGCAAAAGAGCATTGGGAGATCGGTGAAAAACTTGGAGTTTTAGATTTTGAACGAGCTGGAAAAGTCACGGGCGCGCGCTTTACTTTTTTAAAGGCCGGAGCGGCTCGTTTAGAGAGAGCTTTGATTCAATTTTTTCTCGACCTGCATGCGGATAAACACGGCTATACCGAAATGATTCCGCCCTACATCGCTAACAGCGCGTCCTTTCAGGGGACGGGGCAGTTTCCGAAATTTGCTGAGGATGTTTTTCATTTGAGCGGCACAGACTATCATTTGATCCCGACAGCCGAAGTGCCCGTCACAAATTATTATGCAGGTGAAATTCTCAAAGAAGAAGATTTGCCTATTAAGTTTTGTGCTTACTCGCCCTGCTTTCGAAGCGAGGCTGGATCGCATGGCCGCGATACCAAAGGTCTGATTCGTCAGCATCAGTTTCACAAAGTTGAGTTGATGGTCTTTGCTCACCCCGATCGCTCTTACGATTTGCATGAGCAGCTGACCTCGCATGCCGAGCAAGTCTTGATTGAATTAGAACTGCCATTCCGTCGGATGCTTTTGTGTACGGGCGACATCGGTTTCGGAGCGGCCAAGTGTTTTGACTTGGAGGTTTGGCTTCCTGGCGCAAATGCCTATCGTGAAATCAGTTCTTGCTCGAATTTTGAGGATTTCCAGGCTCGACGTGCGAACATTCGATTTCGCTCACAAGGGGGGAAGCCGCAGTTTGTGCACACCTTGAACGGATCAGGTTTGGCAGTGGGACGGACCTTGGTGGCGATTTTAGAGAATTATCAGCAAGAGGATGGATCGGTGCGAATTCCAAAGGCACTTCAAAAGTATATGAATGGTGCGCAGACATTGTGAGCAAACGGATCTTCAGCACCAAAGCTTGCGGTGCGACAACAAATTAAAAGACATTGAATAGACTCTCTAAAACCCATAAAACGGTCGACGGAGAGCTGGTAGAGCGGTTGAATACACCAGTCTTGAAAACTGGCAAGCCTTCGCGGGCTTCGAGGGTTCGAATCCCTCGCTCTCCGCC
>JAYUCD010000071.1:0-5357 GCA_043740515.1 Bdellovibrio sp.
ACCGAAGTGGTGAAGGTATCGCTAGTGCAAATTCGAAATGCAGCGATGAGTTTAAGTGGAGAGATGCAGCTTCCAATTCCACTTTTTTCGGCGGCAAAAGTCGACGGAAAAAAACTTTACGAGTATGCAAGGCAAGGTCAGGAAATTGAGCCGCCATTGAAAGTGATGAATTTTTTCGATCTCGAGTTTCATTCACAAGGACCTGATTGGGTCGAGATGTCCATGCATTGCACGAAAGGCTCTTTCATTCGAAGTTGGGTGCATCTTTTGGGGCAGAAGCTTGGTTGCGGTGCCGCGATGAGCGAACTGCGCCGAACCGAATCGCAGCCTTACAAACTGGATCAGGCCCTAACTTTCGAAGAACTTGAAAACCAAATGCGTGATTTGCCGCGAGACCAACAGCCCCAAGGGCGGGGGTTTGTACCGATGCTTGCGACTTTGCCACAGGCGAAATTGATTCGAGTCAAGGGGCAGGATCGAGTCATGATTAGCAATGGACTGATCTCGCATGACTTGAGAACTTTGCTGATTGGATCCTTTCAGCCGGGCCGGGATGATGTGATTAAAATTTTGGCTCAGGAGACGGGAGAGCTTCTCGCTTTGATTGGAATCGAACCCAAGAAGGGATTCGTTTTCCGCCGAGTCTTTCGCTATGAAGAAAGCACTTAAGCCCGCTAAGTGTGCGGATTGTCAGTGCTTCTAAATTTCGCTCGAGTTTGCTTCCAAAAAATCCAATAAAAAGAGAGTGCTTTCAGAGACTTATTGACCTTTCCTGAGGCCAAATATAGAACTTTGGATCAATCAACGCTCTTTCTACGACAGCCATGACGAGAAGGAGAGTTGCAGTTCAAGATGAACTGTCTCAAACCGCCAAGCAATTGGCTTACAAAATTGGAGGACGTTAATGGCCGTCACTACAGAAAAAAAAGCAGCGATCGTTAAAAAATTTCAGCGTGCCGATTTGGACACTGGAAGCTCTGAGGTGCAAGTTGCACTTCTCACAGCTCGTATCAACGAGATGACTTCTCACTTCACGACTCACAAAAAAGACGTTCACGGACGCCGTGGGATGATGAAGGCCGTCAACATGCGACGAAAACTTTTGGATTACCTCAAGCGCACAGACCTGAAAAAATACGAGTCTCTGATCAAAGAACTCGACCTGCGAAAATAATCTCTTACAAAGGGCCTCGTCAAAGAGGCCTTTTTTCATTGAGAGATTCTCATTCTCCATGTTTAAATGATGCTCAAAGAAATGCTCTGACAAAACAACAATCCCCGACGATGTAAGTTCGGGACCGGTGCTTCAAATGAAGGCCCACAAAAGGAGAGATATGAAGACAACAGTCACAACGCTCGTTGGAGATAAACAAATCACTATCGAGACAGGCCGGATGGCGAAACAAGCCGATGGTTCGGTTTTGGTTTCTTGCGGCAACAATGTGGTTTTGGTGACAGCTGTTTCATCGAAGAGACCAACTACACTCGATTTCTTTCCTCTGACGATCGAGTACATCGAAAAATTTTTCGCCACTGGTAAAATTCCCGGTGGATATTTCAAACGAGAAGGCCGCCCGACCACTGATGCGATCTTGACAGCTCGATTGATTGATCGACCTCTGCGTCCAAAATTTCCTGAAGGCTATCGTTTTGAAACTCAAGTTGTAGCGACTGTTCTCAGCGCGGACGGTTCTTTCCCAATCGAAATTCTAGCAAGCTTGGGAGCTTCGGCTGCCTTGCACATCAGCGATATCCCTTTTGACGGTCCGACAGCTTCTATCCAAGTTGCCCGTGTTGATGGCCAGTTGGTTGTGAATCCGACTCCGCAACAAATGGAAAAGTCCGACATGGACGTGATCGTTGCGGGAACGAAACAAGGAATTTTGATGGTCGAAGGAGAAACAAAATTCGTTTCTGAATCCGACATGTTTGCTGCAATCAAATTCGGTCACCAATCTTTGCTTCCGCTTTTGAACGCGCAAGAAGAACTTCGCGAGAAATTTGGATCGAAGCCAAAGCGCGAGTGGAAAGCTCCAACCATGGATGCTACCTTTCAAAAAGCGGCAGAAGATTTCTTGAATTCTCCGATCGAAAAAGCCATGGGTGTGCGGGAAAAGATGGAGCGTTACGCAGCTTATGCGAAAGCAAAAGAAGCTGCAAAAGCTGCTCTGACTGCGACGATCACCGATGAAAAAGTCAAAGCGACTCGTGAAAAAGAACTTGAAAAAGTTCTCGAAGATTTGAAATACAAACACTCTCGAGAAATGATTTTGTCCAAAGGTATTCGAGTTGATGGTCGTGACACCAAGACTGTTCGCCCCATCACTTGTGAGGTGGCGATCTTGCCACGGGCACACGGATCTGGATTGTTCACTCGCGGTGAGACGCAAGTCCTTGGCACAGTGACTTTGGGAACAGGCGATGACGAGCAGATGATTGATTCTTTGCACGGAATGCAAAAGCGTCGCTTGATGCTTCATTACAACTTTCCTCCGTATTCCGTTGGTGAAACAGGTCGAATGGGCGGTCAAGGTCGACGTGAGTTAGGTCATGGAAATCTTGCAGAGCGAGCAATCAAATCGATCATGCCAGATTTTGAAAAATTTCCTTACACTGTCCGAATCGTTGCTGATGTTCTTGAGAGCAATGGATCTTCATCGATGGGAACTGTATGCTCGGGCATCATGGCCCTCTTGGATGCAGGCGTGCCGATCAAAAACAACGTGGCAGGAATTGCCATGGGCTTGATCAAAGAAGGTGATCGCTACGCTGTTTTGACTGATATTCTCGGTGATGAAGATCACTTGGGAGATATGGATTTCAAAGTCGCAGGTACCACTCAAGGTATCACAGCCGTACAAATGGATATCAAAATTGACTCGATCAGCTTTCAAGTGATTGAGACTGCATTGAATCAAGCCAAAGATGGACGAATCCATATTTTGAATGAGATGGAAAAAGTGATCAAGGTTCCACGCGGGCAGATTTCAGAATTTGCTCCTCGAATTGAAACAATCAAAATTCATCCAGATAAAATCCGTGAAGTCATCGGTTCCGGCGGAAAAGTTATCCGCGGTATCACTGAGCAGACTGGCGTGAAAATTGATATTGAAGACGATGGAACGATCCATATCTCTTCAGCTGATCCAGCGGCGACTAAGAAAGCCATTGCGATCATCAATGATATCTGTGCTGAAGCTGAGGTCGGAAAGACCTACAAGGGCCGCGTTGTGAAAATTGCAGACTTTGGAGCTTTTGTTGAAATTCTTCCGAACACTCAAGGTCTTTTGCACATATCCGAAATTGCTCATGATCGCATCCGCCAAGTGACTGATGTTTTGTCAGAGGGTGATGAGATCGACGTGAAAGTTTTGGATGTGGACCGCGCAGGTCGGATCAAACTTTCTCGCAAAGCTTTGCTCGAAAAAACTCACTAAAGAGAGAGTGAGCGAACAAGGTGGTTCGATTTAAAAAAACAACTTTGAAAAATGGGATTCGAGTGGTGACAGAAATGCACTCCGAATCCCGAGCGGCTTCTCTGGGAATCTGGGTAGGCACGGGAACTCGTGATGAGGCTCCGGGTGACGAAGGAATTTCTCATTTTCTCGAGCATCTTGTTTTCAAAGGCACTGAGACTCGATCTGCTTTTCAAATTGCCAAATCGCTAGAGGCTCTCGGTGGAGAGCTCAACGCCTATACAACTCGAGAATACACCTGCTACCATGCTCTAGTTTTGAAAGATCACTGGCAGCAAGCTTTGGATGTTTTGTCGGATTTGGTTTCGAACATGAAAATGAATCGCTCAGATTTCGCACTCGAGAAATCGGTGATCCTTCAAGAAATTACTATGGGTGACGATGCTCTTGAAGAGCTTATTTATGACGAGTATCTTTCAAAATGTTTACCCAAGCATCCCTTGGGCCGCTCGATTTTAGGGACTGAGGCTTCTGTTGAAGCGATGACTCAAAAGCAAATTCAAACTTACTACAAAGAACGATACTCGGGCTCCAATCTGATTGTCTCAGCCTCAGGAAATATTGATCACGAGGAGTTTGTTAAAAGAGTCGAAGATGTTTTGGGCCATAAACCGAAAAAGCGTTTAAAGCTGCGAAGAACTCGGCCGAAGCATCGTGCCTTTCGCAGTGTGGTTGAAAAACCGGTCGAACAGTTGCATATCTTGATGGGGCTTCCCTGCGCGACTTTTAAGGACAAAGATCGCTTTGAAGCCTTCATGGTCAATGCTTTGCTCGGAGGCGGGATGACGTCTCGGCTTTATCAGAGCGTCCGCGAAAAAAAAGGTCTGGTTTATAGCATTTATTCAAGCCTGAATACTTTTGATGATTTTTGGAATTATCAATATTTATGCGAGCTGTGAAAAAGCAAATATGAAAAAAGTGATTCAGACGATCGCCCAAGATTTACGACGAGTCGCCAAGAACGGCGTTACGGATTCAGATATCAACTTGTTTCGCACTCAATTGACGGGTGGTTTGTTGTTAGGCGCAGACGATATTGAAAATCGCATGCAGTCGATTGGTGTCAATGAAATGGTTTTTGGTAAATACAAACCTGTTGATGAAATCATCGAAGAGATCAATGCGGTGACTGCAAAATCAGTCAATGCCTACTTGGACAAACACTTTGATCTTAAAAATCTCGGAGCGGTCTTGATGGGCGGCGGCGCAGATGAATTGAAAGATTGGTTTTTAGATTTTGCTTTCTAAGTAGGGCTTTTAGAAGGCAATGACAATGAAGGAGCTTGCAAACATGGACATGCCAAAAATTCCACTTCGAATTAAAAAGTTGCCTCACTTCAAGGGTGAGCATCCAGCTTATCAAAGCAATCACGCCAGCGGCTTTGATGTGCGAGCTCAGCTGGCGCATCCACTTCATCTGAAGCCAGGAGAACGAGCCTTGATTGCAACGGGTTTGTCATTTGAAATTCCAGTTGGCTTTGAGATTCAAGCAAGGCCACGCAGTGGTTTAGCTGCCAAACATGGGATTTCCATCGTCAACACTCCGGGTACAATCGATGCTGATTACCGCGGCGAAGTGAAAATTATTTTGATCAATCTTGGTCAGGAAACTTTTGAAGTTCAGGATCAAGAGCGCATCGGGCAGTTGGTTTTGGCGCCTGTGGCGCAAGCCCAATTTCAATGGGTTGAAGATCTGTCGCAAACCGAACGGGGCGCTGGCGGTTTCGGATCAACTGGTCGATAATTTCTGACTTTTGAATTGGCTTACTTGCCTAATTCCACCTCGGGAGCTTCGTCTTTTTCGCTATGCCAATTTTTCTCGAGATGGCTATTTGAAACTAAATTTGCAAGCCACACAGCAAAGAAAATGGCATAGAGAGC
>JAYUCD010000072.1:0-8658 GCA_043740515.1 Bdellovibrio sp.
TGCTTTCAATTGCGGTAAAGATCCGATCCGAGTGCGATTCCTGATTCCAGCAACGATTCAAGATGCTGATATCGAAGTTGCCAAAGAATTGATTGAAAAAAGCATCCTTGAGGGAGTCGCTTAAAGGAGAACCAATTTGAATTTCGTTGAAGCTTGCCGAAAAATGATTTCCTTCGACAGCTCTCCCCAATTGGGAACGAGAGAGCTTGTGCATTGGCTTGCAGAAATCAGTCGAGCTCGCGGTTTTCATGTTGAGGTGCAAGACGAAATTTTCGGAGATCACGAACAAGCAAATATTCTCATCAGGCCAGTGGCCGACAGACCAGCGCTTGAGTTGCTTTTGCAAACTCATTTGGACACTCCAGATCCAGGCCCTTTCGGATTGTGGACAGAGACTGGCCACAATCCTTTCGACGCCCACATCATTGAAAATAAAATTTACGGCTTGGGCACAGCGGATGTGAAGCTTGATTTTCTTTGCAAGCTTGAAGCGATGTCAGCGTTTTCCAATGACACGAGCTGGAGACTTCCCCCGGTCTTGGTAGGAACTTTCGGAGAAGAGCTCGGCATGGTGGGAGCACTCAAGCTGATTCGTAAAAATAAGATTTCCGCCAAATGCGCACTTGTCGGCGAAGCCAGTGATCTCAAGGCGATCACTGCAGGCAAAGGAATGGCAGCCGTCGAGATTCGAGTTCCTTACAGTGACGAAGAGCGGAGTCACCGAGTGGAGCACAATCTGCGAGAGAGCACTTCGACGGAAAGTCGAATTTTCAACGGCAAGGCAGCTCACTCGTCGACTCCACATTTAGGTGAAAGCGCGATTAAAAAAATGTTTGAATACCTGCTTCAGCTTCCAGAGAAAATCGTTTTGATGGAAATGGATGGAGGTGTGAATTTCAACACCGTTCCTGCCAATGCCTTTTTAGAAATTGATTTGGTCTCCGGATTCAAAGATCCAATGGCCCGCAAGGTTGCACTGATCTATCAAACTCTCAAAGAATTAGAAACCGAGTTCACAGCTTATCCGGATCGAACCTTCACTCCGCCTTATCCGACCTTAAATATTGGTTTGGTGAGAACTTTTGAAGACCACATTTTTATTTCAGGAAGCTGTCGAATTCCACCGGTTGTGTCCAACGAAATTTACGAAGCATGGATGGCTCGCTTGAAATCTAAGCTTGAGTCCGTCGGTGCCGAGTTTCGAATCACCGATTATAAGCGTCCTTATCGGACGGAGGAAAATTCTGTGTTCGTGCGTGGCTGCCTTGAAGAGCTTGCCGAAATGGGATTGTCGCGAGAAATTCAGTCTCAATCTTCAACGAACGAAGCCAGCCTGTGGTCTCGAGTCGGAATTGACTGCATTTCTTTTGGACCCGGCTCTCGAGAAGGAAATATCCATACTCCCAAAGAACATGTGGCGATCGATGACCTCAAAAAAGCAGTCGAATTTTACCGCCGAGTGATTGAAAGGTTTTGCATATGAGTTTTGTAGTTCGCGCTGTCAAACATGAGGATCTGTCGCAGCTGGTGGATTTAGCTAAACAATTCACGCTGCTCAATCTTCCTGGTGAGAAGAAAGTCATCGGCAATAAAATTAATCGTTCACTTCAAAGCTTCGCCGGGAAATTATCAAAACCGGACTCAGAATATCTTTTTGTGCTCGAAGACACAGAAGAACAGTTGGTGGTCGGCTCTTCACTGATCATGGCTAAGCACGGAACAGAAGAAATTCCGCATAATTTTTTTAAAATTACCAAGAGAAATCATTATAGCGATGATTTAGGGATTGGATTTATTCACCAGGTTCTCAAATTTCAGCTGGACACGGACGGACCGACAGAAATTGGCGGCCTGCTCGTTGATAAAATCTATCGCCGCCGACCAGAAAAATTAGGAAAACAAATCTCACTTTCTCGCTTTCTCTACATCGGAATGAATTTGAATCGCTTTGAAGATCGAATTCTCTGCGAGCTGACTCCGCCCCTGACAGACGAAGGGCGCTCCGAATTTTGGGAAGCCCTTGGTCGCAGATTTACAGGACTGCCGTATCAAGAGGCCGATATGCTTTCACAAAGCCACAAAGAATTTATCAGTTCTTTATTCCCCGAAGAAGACATTTATCTTTGCATGCTCGATGCAAAAGCTCGGTCTGTTTTGGGCCGAGTTGGCGAACACACAAAGCCGGCACAACATCTGCTAGAAGGAATTGGCTTTGAATATCTGGATGAAGTGGATCCTTTTGACGGCGGGCCTCATTATGGCTGCAAAACGACAGAAATTTTACCGATCCAAATGGGTCGCAAAGTTCGCATCACCGAATTCAAAGATCCGAGCTATAAAGAGCAGGGATTGATGGGAACCGCACAAGAAGAATTTCGCGCGATGTTGGTCAGTTATGATTTGCGTGGAAGCGAAGTCGCCATTCCCGCCAAACTACGAGAAGTTCTAATGGTCGATTTGAATGAAGAAGTTTTTCTTTCGCCATTTAATTACAAGACTTCACGAAAGGAACAAACATGAGCTATTTCGGAGATTTCATCAATGGAAAATTTGTTCCTGTGCAAAAACCCAACGGAACCTTCAAGGATATCTCGCCAGGTGATCTGAATGACCTGATCATGACGGTTCCATTCAGTCATGCACATGTTGATTCAGCGATTGAAGCTGCTAGAAATGCTTATTTACCTTGGGCAAAGCTCAGCTTGGATGAAAGAAAAAGATATTTGTTGCGACTGAAAGAAGCTTTTGATTCGGTTAAAGATGAGATGGCAACGGCTATCTCACGCGACACGGGAAAGCCAAAATGGGAGACCTTAACTGAAGCGGCTGCTCTTTCCAGTAAGATTGATATCACTTTGAGTTTTTCAATGAATTTGGTGAAAGAAGAGAGGCTGCCCAATGCTTTGCCACAAGTCGACGGAGTGATTCGCTACAAACCGCGAGGCGTGATGGCGGTGATTGGTCCCTTTAATTTTCCGGCTCATTTACCCAATGGCCATATCATTCCGGCACTTGCTGCCGGAAACACCGTGGTCTTCAAACCATCCGAGCAGACTCCATTTGTGGGTCAGTTGATGGCGAAATGTTTTGAGAAAGCTGAATTTCCTCCGGGCGTTTTCAATATGGTCCAAGGAGACGGCGAGACTGGCAGAAAGATTGTCATCCACGATGAGGTCGACGGAATTTTATTTACAGGATCCTATGAGGTCGGTCTCAAAATTAAACAGGAGACCTTGACTCACTATTGGAAAATTTTGGCGTTGGAGATGGGTGGCAAGAATGCGACTCTGATTTGGAAAGATGCTGACATGGACAAAGCCATCTATGAGACTTTGATTGGTGCTTACATGACCTCAGGCCAGCGCTGCGCTTGCACCAGTCGAGTCATCGTGCATCCGGATGTGGCTGATGAATTCACCGATCGGTTTTATGAGGCAGCAAAAAAATTAACGATTGGTCACTGGTCAGAAAATCTTTTCATGGGTCCTTTGATCAATGAAGGCGCTGTCGAAAAATACATTCGCTTTCAAGAAATTGCCAATCGCGAAAATTGTGAAAGCTTGATGCGTGGAAAGCAGCTCGATCTGAAACACAAAGGCTACTACGTCACTCCGAGTATTCATTTGGTCAAAAAATTCGATCCAAATTCAGTATATCAAAAGAGCGAAATTTTTGGGCCGAATGTGGCGATTTATCAAAGTCGGGATTTTGATGAGAGTTTGAAAATCGTAAACTCGACGGGCTTTGGCTTGGTGGCAGCACTTTTCACCAAAGACAAATCACTTTATGAAAAAGCGCTACTCGAAGCGCGAGTTGGATTGCTGAACTGGAACCGAACGACCAATGGAGCAAGTTCTCGACTGCCATTCGGTGGCCTTGGAAAATCTGGAAACGATCGACCTTCTGGCAGCTTTGCTATTCAATACTGTACGATACCGGTTGCAAGCTTAGAAGATCCGACTGCTTTTGATGGCAGCAAAATGCTCCCTGGAATTACTTTTGAGGCAAAGGGAAAATGATGAAATCAATTGTGGTTGGAGTCGGCAGTCTGATTCTTATCGTCGCAATGATCGGTGGCTTCGTTGGTTATCATTTTTTGCACACCAAACCTAGCGATAATCCCACCGAAGTTGTTTTTGAAATTCCTCAAGGCAAAAGTTTTCAAAAGGTTGCAAAAGAGTTGGAAGACGCTCGTCTCATTCAAAATGCCAATTTGTTTTCTTGGTACGCAAGACTGAAAGCTCAAGGCAATAAAATGAAAGTGGGGGAATACGCTTTGCGGAGAGATATGTCGCCGTCAGAAGTTCTTGCCGTGATCATCAGTGGAAAAAGTATTGGGCATGAATTCACCATCAGCGAAGGTCTGAATATGTTCGAGATTGCCGAGCTCTACGAATCCGAAGCTTATGGCAAACGCGAAGATTTTCTAAATCTTTGCAAAGACAAAGAATTGATTACCAGTCTGTTGGGAGAATCTCATGAAAGCCTTGAGGGTTATCTTTATCCTGAAACTTATCAATTGACGAAGTTCACGACAACAAAAGAGCTCGTCGTTTCGATGATTCGCAAATTTCAAGAGGTCTACAAAGAAGTTGCGGCTCGCAATAAAATGAAAAATTTATCGAAGCATCAGATTGTGACTTTGGCGAGCATTATTGAAAAGGAAACTGGAGCGCCAGAAGAGCGTTCCTTGATCTCCTCTATTTTTCATAACCGGCTGGCTAAAGGAATGCTGCTACAAACAGATCCAACGATTATTTATGGATTAGCGGAAGCATCTGGAAAAACGGTTTACAAAATTGGGCGAGAGAATCTCTTGAAACCAACTCGCTACAATACTTATGTGATCAAGGGACTGCCTCCAGGTCCAATTGCAAACCCAGGTCGGGAGGCCTTAATGGCAGCGTTTGAGCCTATAGAAAGCAAATACCTCTATTTCGTCTCTCAAAATAACGGGACACACATTTTTTCAGAGACCTATGAAGCTCATTCCAAGGCCGTCAAAAAATTTCAGATGGATCCAAAAGCTCGTGAAGGAAAAAGCTGGAGAGATTTGCAGAAGCGAACAGCGCCGCCAGCCACGCACTAACTGAATTTAAAATCTGTAAGATTCAGGACCGAGCTTGGTAAAATCATTGGAAGCTGGATCAAACTTAAAAACATTCAGCCTGGGAATTAAATTTTCATCGTATGTCGGCGCCACGATTTCAAGAATTCCGTCGCCGTCGACATCGGTGAGAACCAAGTTGGTGGCATTGCCCCGAAAAGTAAAGTAAGCATCTTTTTTTTCAGGCAAAACAATTCGTTTCATGAATTTTAGTTTATCTTGCTCAGCCGTTTTTTCGTAAATCTCTAGCGCAATCGAGTCGGCGGTCTGAACTTTGACCACCGCAATATTCGCCCCGTGTCCAGTGAGATCGGCTTCAGCTTTGGCAAGCACAACTCGAGATTGAGAAATCACCAGGCTACGGATAATTTCTCGGGATTGGGGAATCACACTGATCGCGGCCAGACTCAGTGCAATCAGACACAAGGTGGGAAACCCGAGCCGAAATATTTTTTCTTTCTGAGTGTCCAAGATTTGAGACATAATGTTCATGATAGGAGATAGGGCATGAAAAAAGAAGACTTTTATCAATTAGTTGAATCGCGAAAGTCGATTCGAAAATTCAAGCCCGAGATGCCTCCGAGAGACATGCTCGAGCGAATCTTGGCTGCAGGTATGCAGGCACCTAGTGGGAAAAACCGACAGAACTGGAAATTTTTTGTCGTGACCGGAAAAAAGCGGGACCAGTACCTCGCCTATTCGCAAAAATCATGGCTTGGAATCAAAGATATTTTGAAAGAGAAGTTGAAGCCATCCCTTTATGAATTCACTGAGAGATTTTTCTTCACGCTTGGCGATGCTCCGGTCCTGATTTTTTGCTACTCGCTCAATACCGAAGAAGAGAGATATCACACCAGTATCGGCAGTGTTTACATGGCTGTTGAAAATATTTCCCTAGCAGCAATGGCCGAGGGCTTAGGCTCTTGCACGATGGGCGCACCTCTGGAAATCAAACAAGAGGTGGATCAATTTCTCGGAGTGACCGAGCTTCCCGAATACAAGGCAGGTCAGCTTGAGCTCCTGTGTGGATTGGTTTTGGGATACCCGGATCACAATCCACCGAAGGCCCCTCGGCGGACCGAAGGCCGAGTGATTTGGCTTTCCGAGTAGCCGAAAATTCAGCTGCTCTTTCCTAGCTCGACATGCTAGAAAACTCGGCATGCCGATCGACCCGCTCGCAGCACTTAAACACAACCCGTTTGTCCTTGCGCCTATGGCCGGAATCACCGATCACGCTTTTCGAACTTTCATCAAAGCTCGCAAAGCAGGCCTGGTTGTGACCGAGCTGATTTCGGCAAGTGGAATTGAATACAAATCAGAACGCACTCTCAAATTGATGAGTTATGACGAAACACAGCGACCGGTTGGAATCCAACTTTTCGGCGAAGACCCAGAAATCATGGCCAGG
This sequence comes from Bdellovibrio sp., assembly GCA_043740515.1. Classification (GTDB taxonomy): domain Bacteria; phylum Bdellovibrionota; class Bdellovibrionia; order Bdellovibrionales; family Bdellovibrionaceae; genus 21-14-0-10-47-8. The sequence continues at coordinate 6,516 of JAYUCD010000072.1, forward strand.
GCAGCACAGTTTGCGCAAGAAAAAGGCGCTGATTTTGTTGACCTCAACTTCGGCTGTCCTGTGCCGAAAGTCACAAAAAAAGGCGGCGGCTCGGCCATCCTGAAAGATCTACCGCAAATGGTGGTTTTAATTTCCACCATCAAAAAGGCGATTCAAATTCCACTGACGATCAAAATTCGCACGGGCTGGGATCAAAACACTCGAAATGCCGATGAAGTTGCCAAAATTGCGCACAATGAGGGAGTCACTTGGGTCGCAATCCACGGTAGGACCCGCGCTCAGGGCTATTCGGGATTGGCCGATTGGGATTACATTGCCCAGATAAAAGCAAAGGCTCCGCTGCCGATTCTTGGCAACGGTGACATTTTAACCGCTCGCCAAGCTGTTTTGCGCCTGGAACAGTCGGGTTGTGACGGAGTCTTGATCGGCCGTGGATGTCTGAAAAACCCGCATATTTTCGCAGATGCTTTGGCATTGTGGCGGGGCGAGAAACTCGACTCGACTCTGGAGCGAGATTATGTCAATTTGTACCAACAACTTTACGAAGTCCTGCATGCGCACACTGATGAGCGGATCATTCCGATTCAACTCAAAAAATTTGCGGCTTGGTTTGCCACTGGCTTTTCCGGGGCAGCAGCATTTCGAAAAGCGATTTTTCAAGCTCAAGGTTCAGAAGAAATTTTGCAGCAGAGCTTGAAATTTTTTAAAGAAATAAACACTCAAAAACAAGAAGACACTTCAAGCGAAGACTTTTTGATGGGTGGACACGGTTAGCAGATTGGTTCAACGAACAGGAAAAAGGCGGAAGTGAATGGCTCAGGATCCAAAGAAAATTCGAAATATCGCAATCATCGCGCACGTCGATCACGGCAAAACGACCCTGGTTGATTTTTTGATTCGACAAGCGGGAACTTTCCGCGACAACGAACATGTCGCTGAACGTTTGATGGATTCGATGGATCTCGAGAGAGAGCGTGGAATCACCATCGCCGCGAAGAATGCGTCCTTTCAGTACAAAGATTATAAAATCAACATCGTCGATACTCCCGGGCACAGCGACTTCGGCGGCGAGGTTGAGCGAGTTTTGAATATGGTGGATGGTGCTCTTTTGCTTGTCGATGCTTCGGAAGGTCCACTTCCACAAACACGTTTCGTTTTGAAAAAAGCACTTGAGCAAAGCATCAAGGTTATGGTTTGCATCAACAAGATCGACCGACCGGATGCAAGAATCCAAGAAGTTCATAATGAAATCTTCGACTTGTTCATTGATCTGGATGCCAATGAAGACCAAATGGATTTTACCACCGTCTACGCCATCGCTCGCGATGGAATGGCAACTTTGGATCCTGAAGTTAAGACGAAAGATCTGACCGTTCTCTACGACAAGATTATCGAACTGGTTCCACCTCCTGAGGTTGATACAGCAGCTACATTGCAAATTTTAGTTTCCAATTTGTCTTACAACAGCTTCGTTGGACGTATGGCAGTTGGACGAGTGCGTGCGGGAATCATCCGAGTTGGCGACGAAGTGGTTTGCACCATGGAATCTGGCAATAAAAAAATGCGAGTCAGCGCCTTGTTTGCTTACCACGTGAATCAACCCATTTCGGTTCAAGAAATTGGCGCGGGAGATATCGCAATTGTCGCCGGTCTTGAGGACTTTAACATTGGTGACACCATCACTTCGGCGACGGATCCAAAGCCGCTGCCGCGAATCCGAGTCGAGGAACCGACGGTCGGCGTGATTTTTTCAGTCAATGACGGCCCCTTCGCAGGTATGGACGGAAAAAAAGTTACGAGCCGACATATTTTGGAAAGACTTGAGAAGGAACTTCTTCACAACGTGGCGATCCGAATGGAGCGCACCGATAGCAATGAAGCCTTCAAGGTGGTCGGCCGAGGCGAATTGCAATTGGGAGTGTTGGTTGAACAAATGCGCCGAGAAGGTTTCGAACTTTGTGTATCGAAGCCACAAGTTATTTTCAAAAAAGAAAATGGGAAGCTGCTCGAGCCCTTTGAAAACGTCATCATCGACATTGAAGACGCCTACGTTGGCGTCGTTTCAGAAAAAATCGGAATTCGAAAAGGTGTCATGACCAATATGAACACGAAGGGCTCGGGGCGAACTCGTCTCGAGTTTCGA
>JAYUCD010000073.1:0-11005 GCA_043740515.1 Bdellovibrio sp.
CTGAATCTCTGCCCACTGACGGCCTAGAAGAAAAAGTTATTTTCTATCGCATGGAGCGAGAGCTGACGATCGACGAAGCACTGAAGCGAGCAGCTAAAAACTAATTTATATGTCTTCTTCTGGGTCGCTTCGAAATTCTTTCATGCCTTTTCGAATTTTATCGATGCAATGAACGAAAGTTTCTCGCTCTGTTTTGGTCAATGGCTGTATCAGCTTCCGAATATTTGAAAAATGCTCTGGAAGCATCTTCAACAAATGTTTGTAACCCTTGTCAGTCAAATGCACCGAATGAACGCGCCGATCATGATCATCACTTTGCCGATTGACCATCCCATCTCGCTCCAAATTGTCGAGCACTCCAGTCATATTTCCACGAGTCATGCCCATGTGATGAGCCATATCAATTGGTTTGGCCGTCCGATCGGGACTACGAAACAACATCATCATCGCCGAAAAGCGGGTCTGAGAAAGTTCATAGTGAGTGAAATGCATATTCATCATTTCTTCCAGCTCTGCTGAACAAATCAACAATCTCAAAGTGAGATCAATGGCTTTTGGATCAGCCTCTTCAAAGCGATCTGCAAAAGCTTGCAGTGCTTCTTTCGAGGGAACATTGCGAATTGTGAATGCCATTGGCTCCTGCCTTTCTGCGCCGGAGAAGTCGCTCGTAAATAAAAATGATTGAGACAAACGCTTCCATAAATTAAAGCCAGATTCAATTTATGGAAGCGACTTTATTAGTGTACAGCATTAAGCTGTATGCTACTATACAATAATTTGACTTGAATTGAAATAGCAAAAGCAGCAGCAAGAATTGACTCTAAAAAAGGTTGGTGGGGTTTTATGAAAGTTCATTTTCAGCATGCGATGACCACAGCTCTTTTATTCGCAGCCTTTACATTTGCCTCCTTTCAATTGGAAGCAAAGAGCCTGACCCTGGATGAGGCGCTCCAGCTGGGATTGCAGAATTCTCCCAAAGTGCAAAAAGCCAAGGCCGCATCTGAGGAGGCTCACTGGAAAAAAGTCGAGGCTTACGGGGGATTTCTCCCCTCAGTGAGCGTCTCGGCCCAGCATCTTTTCTCAAAACAATATCAGTTCTTAGATGTGAACCTCGGAGCAGGTGCGACGACGATCCCTCAGGTTATTCCGTCGAATTCTTGGTCTTTGAATGCGAATCTTCCACTGTTTGATGGATTTTCCAGTGTGAATCGCAGCCGGGCTGCTTCCCTCGTAGAAGAGGCTGCAGACAACGACTACCAATGGTCTCGGCTCCAAGCAGAGAAAGAAATTCAACTTAAATTTGCCCAAGCCCTAGCGGCGCAAAAATTAAAATCGGTCTCACAACAAAACTTGACCACATTGAATGAGCATTTGGCCCAGGCCAAGGCTTTGAGAAAAGGTGGGGCAGCGACCTCATACGACGTTTTGCGAGTCGAGGTGCAATTGAATGAGGCCCAGTCTGAGGTTTTGAAAACCGAGGATGATGCATTCATTGCGAGAGAGAGATTGGCTCAGGCACTTGGAATTGAAGAAAGCATTGAAACACTTTCGGGCGAGTTAGCGATTCCGCGAGTTGATCAAATTCAAAAATTAAAACGAGAATCATTGACGGACCGCAAAGATTTATTGGCCTTAGAGCAAAGAACAGAGTCCGCTGACAAATTAGATTCGGCGGCTCACAGCTATTGGGTTCCCAAAGTGGCGCTGGCCGGCAGCTGGATTAGTTACAACAATCGAAACGACGCCATTGAAGATCAAGCCGCTTACCGTTGGGCCTATACAGTCGGATTGACTTTGAACTGGAATATTTTTGATATCGGCTCCATCGCAAGATCACAGCAATCCATTTATCAAAAAGTTCAGGCCGAGAAATCTTTAACTCTGGCAAAGCAAGCAAGCTCCGTGGATTTTGATTTTTGGAAAAGACGATCCATATACAGTGCGACTTTGTACAAAGCGAAACTATCTGACGTCGAAAAAGCGCAGGAGACAGTTAGGTTAGCCAAAGAAAGCTATCGAGCCGGAGTTCGCACCAGCTCAGATGTTTTGGATTCAGAGCTTGAGTTGTTTCGCGCTCGCGCCGGCGTCGTCAATGCGGAACTTGGGTTTTCAGATGCTTTGATCAATTTAGAATTATCAATCGGCGGAGACCTAAAATAAATAGAGAGAATGGAAGAAAAAAATGGATAAGAAAAAGAAAATCATCATCGCAGTTGGATTTTTAGCAGCTCTGATTGCTGTTTATTTCATTTATCAAAATTTACTGTTCATCAGCACTGACAATGCTCAAGTGCAGGCTCGGACCGTCATGCTATCAGCCAAGGTTCCAGGCTACGTGACAAAAGTGAATGTCGAGGAAAATCAGAAAGTCAAAGCGGGCGATGTGCTCGTTGAAATCGAAAGCCGCGATTATGATAACAATCTCAAACAAATTTCAAATGAGATGCAGGGTTTGACGGCGCGAATGTCGGATAGCGAAAAAAACTATCACCGCATTCAAAATTTATTCAAGCAAGGAGCTGTTTCCCAGCAACAACTCGATACAGCGCAAGCGGCCTACAATGAAGTTTCACACAAACACGAAGCACTGGAAGCTCAAGTTTCTCAGGCACAATTGAATTTGGAATACGCCAAGGTCAAAGCACCCAGCGACGGAATTATTGCGCGAAAAGCTGTGGAGCAGGGAATGTTGGCGCCGGTGGGAGCTCCCTTGATTGGCTTTGTCAGCTCGGAAGAGCGTTGGATTGTTGCAAACTTCAAAGAAACAGAAATGCGAGATATCAAAATTGGCAACAAAGTTGAAATTCTGATCGATGCCTATCCCGGAAAAACCTTCAGTGGTCATGTGGCCAGCTGGAGTGCTGCGACCGGAGCGACCTTCACCTTGCTGCCACCCGACAATGCCACCGGAAATTTCACCAAGGTTGTCCAGAGAGTTCCCGTCAAAATTGTTTTCGATTCTCTCAAAGCCCAAGACATCGACAGTCTGCAAGCTGGATTGTCAGCAGAGGTCAAAGTTCGTAAATGAGCACTTCCTCGAAGCTGATCATTTTAACTGCGGTCTTGGCTTCCCTGTTGGAGATCATTGATACGTCTATCGTCAATGTCGCTATCCCGACGATGATGGGAAATTTAGGTGCAACTCTGGAAGATATCAGTTGGGTTGTCACCGGCTACATCATCGCCAATGCGATTGTTCTCCCACTGTCTGCTTGGTTAGGCGGGCGGATCGGCCGGCGAAAGTATTTCGTGGGTTGCATCCTGTTATTCACAGCAACTTCTGTCGCCTGCGGCTTGGCCCCGAATCTGATCACTCTGACGATTTTTCGAATCTTTCAAGGTTTGGCCGGTGGAGCTTTGCTTCCGACTTCACAGACTTTAATTTATGAACAGTTTTCGAAAGAGAAAGCTGGAGTGGGTAGCGCGATTTTTGGGATGAGTGTAATGATCGGACCTACTTTGGGTCCGACTCTGGGTGGATATTTAACCGATCACTTTGGTTGGCGGATGATTTTCAATATCAATTTGCCACTTGGTTTGCTGGCCGCCGGGATGGCTTACATGAACGTGAAAGAACCCTCTCATGCTCGAGCGAAAACAGAACCGAAAGCTCGAATCGATTCGGTTGGCCTCGCCTTGTTGACGGTTGGTATTGGAAGTTTGCAGTATGTGCTCGAGCGGGGTCAGGCGGATGAATGGTTTGCCTCCAAAGTGATCGCAACTTGTACGTTGATTGCCTCTATTAGCATCCCGACTTTTATTTGGTGGGAGCTCAAGGTCAAAGACCCAATCATCAATTTACGGCTTTTCTTGAATCCACTTGTGCGAAGTGGAACGGCTCTGATGTTGGCCCTGGGATTTTTTCTTTATGGCTTGGTTTTCATCACGCCCATATTCGTCGTTCGGGTTCTTCACTACAACGCCACGGAAACGGGAATGCTCTTCATTCCCGGATCTTTGCTCACGGCTTTTTGCATGCCTTTCATTGGCAAAGCCTTGCAGAAGTTTGATGGACGCTATTTGATTTTTATCGGGTTTTGCTTCATTGAGATTTGCGCTTTCATGATGACTCAGTATTCGGCGCAGACCGATCACAACCAAATTTTTTGGGCTCTGATTGTTCGAGGCCTTGCGATGGCTTTTCTGTTTGTTCCCATCAACACTGTGGTGCTTGGGCAGTTTCAAGGCCCCAACCTTGGCCAGGTGTCGGGTCTGATGAATCTTCTCAGGCAAATCGGCGGCAGCATCGGTATCGCGCTTCTCTCCACTTTGCTGACCAAAAATAGTCATCAGAATTATGTCGATCTCGCAGGGCGGGTCAGTCTGCTGGACCCAGCCACTCGTCTAGCTGTTCAACAAATTCAAGTAGGAATGGCTGGCAAAATGTCGGAGCTCGTTGGATTTGCGGCTCCTAATCAAGCCACACTTCAGGCCCTGTACTACCGAATAGAAAATCAAGTTTTTGTGATGAGTTTTGCCCAGATGATGTGGATAATGATCGTCATTGTGGCTTTTGCGATCATACCTCTTTTATTTTTGAAAGCTCCGAAGGGGCCTTTGAAAGCTGTGGATGTACACTGAGTGAATTCAACTAATTTTGAATCTGAATCTGAATTAAAAAATAATCCGATAGAAAATGCAGTCGGAATCCGAGGCAGCCTTCTGGGATTTTACCACACCCATGAAACAAAATTTCATCTGGGATTTTTTCTCGCTGGATTCGTCATTGATTATTTTGCATCTGAGGAAATTGCCAATCCCTACGTCTTGCTTCAACAGTTTTTCTATCTGACAGTGATCGCCTTTATTCTCAGCCTTGAGCATTTGGAAGAGCAGGATTCTGTTCAGATTCAAAAAATGAAAAAGCTTTGGGTTTACCGAGGTTGGTTGCTGCATTTCTTTTTGGGTACTTTACTCAATCTCTATTCGATTTTCTACTTCAAAAGCGCCTCGCTCTTCTCTTCCATTTTTTACGTGGTTTTTTTGCTGGCGGTTCTGGTTGCCAATGAATTACCACAAATTCGAAAATCTGGAGTGAATGTCCGCTGGGCTCTTTGGGTGGTTTGTCTTTTCTCGTTTTTCTCAATTCTGTTTCCACATGTGCTCGGCTTTGTCGGCTGGCTGCCCTTTTTACTCTCGGCCGCGTCGACGACTTTGTTTTTGTATCTGCATTTTCGTTGGCTCATGAAGTACCAGAAAAAATTAAATGAGATGTTTCGCTCTTTCCTGCTGCCGGGGGTGGGAATCCTGATTTTGTTTGTCGCCTTGTATTTTGCCGGGCTGATTCCTCCGGTGCCGATGGCAGTTAAACACATGGGTGTTTATCATGAATTGGAAAAAACGGATGGAGCCTTTTTGCTTTCTCATGAGCGAAAGTCTTGGAAGATCTGGCAAAATGGAGATCAGGATTTTTCAGCGAGGCCGGGTGATTCGATTTATTTTTTCGCTGAAATTTTTTCTCCGGCGCACTTTTCTGACGAAGTGACTATTCACTGGCTTTATAAAGATGCGAAGCTTGGTTGGAAAACCTCTGACAAAGTTAAAATGGCAATCAATGGTGGTCGGCACGAGGGATTTCGCGGCTACTCGGTGAAAAAGAATTACCAGCCAGGTGATTGGCGAGTCCAAGTCGAGACCACCGACGGGCGCGAAATGGGCCGACTTTATTTGAAAATCGTTGCCGACTCGGGACAAGAGCCCCGACAGTGGCTCCAAGAACGATTTTAGTTCAAGCTTCGCTCAATCCACATCTAGAAGCGCCGGGTTAATTTTCTCGATTTGAGGATATTCTCAGCTTTTGAAAGCAATCTGTTTTCAGTCGAAACTTTGATTGCTATTGTTCAATTCTTCGAAATTTTGAGGGAATGCTTTTGGAAATAAATTCGACACCTCGTCTTTTGCAAAATCTTTGGGACAAGTCCTTGATGACACCCTGGCAAGATCTTGACTCGCGACCCAAAAAACAAATTCGCGGCCAGTTCGTCCAGCTAGGATACTTGCTTGCCGGAGGCGCCAAGGACGATCAAAAAGCTCAAAGGCAAATCTGTCTTCTCACCAAAGCGATCGAGACTTTGCACATGGGTTCTCTGATCATCGATGACATCGAAGACAATAGCCAAGTGCGAAGATCAGGTCCCACCTTGCATCTCAAGTACGGCGTGCCCGTCGCTTTGAATGTCGGCAATTTTCTTTATTTTGAAACTTTCGATCAAATTCGGCGCGGCGCTTTTAGCGAGGATCAAAAACTTCAGATGTATGAGGTGATGATTGAAACCATGTGGCACGGACATCGAGGCCAAGCCTTGGATCTGTCGGTTCGCATTGACGAAGTTCCGAAAGCCAATGTGGCAGAAGTCTGCAACAAAAGTTTGGAATTGAAAAGTGGAGTGCTGATGGCTCTCTCGCTTCGCCTGGGTTGCATCTTGGCAGACAAAACCTGCGCTTTGGCAAAAGTAAATGATTTTGGAGTGCAGTTTGGAATGGCTCTTCAGATGTTCGATGATCTGGGAAATTTATGCCTCGATTCCAAAAATCCAAAACATCTCGAGGACCTGATGTTGCGCCGGCCAAGTTTTGTGTGGGTGACACTCGCCGAAAAATGCAGCGATCAAGATTGGGCTGAGTTCAAAGAAATTCTTCCCGATTTGCCGGACACCACTCGCCTGGTGGAATTTTTGAAACGCACCGACCTTCAGAAAAAGGCCTACGCTGATGCGCTTGCAAGTTTAAACAAAATTTTACTTCAACTGAAACATGATTTTCAAATGACCGAATCAGCTCCTGCCTACTTGATGGCAAAAGAGCTCGGGGAGAAATTGGCCAATGCCTACAAGTAAGTCCACCAATAAGACTACCGACAAAATTGGAAATAAAAAAAAGATCGCCGTGATCGGCAGTGGATTCGGCGGGCTTAGCGCCGCGATTCGCTTGCAAGCTCAGGGATTTGAAGTCAAAATTTTTGAGAAGCGGGATCAGCCGGGTGGACGGGCCTATGTTTACCGTGAGAAGGGTTTCACTTTCGATGCCGGTCCAACAGTCATTACAGCTCCCGAGTGTTTGGAAGAGCTCTTCGCGCTGAGTGGGAAAAAAATGTCGGACTATGTGGAGATGATGCCAGTCAGCCCTTTCTACCGCTTGTTTTGGGATGACGGTTACAAATTCGATTACTCCAACAATGCCAAAGAGCTTTATGCGCAGATCGAAAAGAAATCTCCCCGAGACGTCAAAGGTTACGAGGATTTTCTTGCTTATTCAAAAGAGGTTTTCGCTGAGGGCTACACAAAGTTAGCGGCAACTCCTTTTTTGCATCTCTGGTCTATGGTCAAAGTTTCTCCGCAGTTGATGCGCTTGGGAGCTTACCGCAGCGTCTACTCGACGATTTGCAAATTTATCAAAGACGAACATCTGCGCCAGGCCTTTAGTTTCCACTCTCTTTTGGTTGGCGGAAATCCATTCAGTACTTCCAGCATTTACACTTTGATTCATTATCTAGAGCGCAACTGGGGAGTCTTTTTCCCGCGCGGCGGAACCGGTGCCTTGGTGCATGCCTTGGTGAAATATTTCGAAGAGCTTGGTGGAAAAATCGTTTATCAAAATGAAATCGAAGAGATTCTGACCGAAGGTGGTCATATCACCGGTGTGAAACCTCGGGGTTCTGCGATTTGGAATTGCGATGCGGTGGTCAGCAACGGCGATGTGGTTCATACTTACCGCGATCTTTTGAAGAAAAATCCTCAGGCACAAAAAAAAGCAGCGTCTTTGGAGAAACAGGATTTTTCGATGTCTTTGTTTCTGATTTATTTTGGGACAAAGAAAAAATATCCTCACCTAGCTCATCACAATGTTTTGTTTGGCCCACGCTACAAGGGACTGCTGGAAGATATTTTTAAAAATGGCGTCTTGCCAGAGGACTTTTCTTTGTATTTGCACGCGCCAAGCTTATCGGATCGGACTTTGGCGCCTGAGGGGTGCGAGGCTTTTTATGTGTTAGCGCCAGTCGCTCATATGGGAAAACTGAAAGTCGATTGGAAAAAAGAAGCGCCAATCTATGCTGAAAAAATCATGAAATACATGGAAGAAAAATACATTCCTGGTTTGCGAGAAAATTTGGTCGTGCAAAAAATATTCACTCCAGAGGATTTTCAAACAGAACTGAACGCTCATTTGGGCAATGCCTTTTCACTTGAGCCCAAGCTAACCCAAAGTGCTTACTTCCGCCTGCACAACCGAGATAAAAATATCAAAGGCTTGTACTTTGTTGGTGCCGGAACTCATCCTGGTGCCGGAGTTCCCGGAGTTGTGAACTCGGCGAAAGCAACCGCTGGCTTGGTGGTGGAGGACTGCACTTGAGCCTTATGCTTGAGCAGACCCGCTCAGATATCATGAAGGGTTCCAAAAGTTTTTCACTGGCCAGTTTCTTTTTTGATGAAGAAGCTCGAGTCGGCGCCTGGCAGTTATACTCTTGGTGCCGTCACTGTGACGATCAAATTGATCTCGCCAAAGATGCCAACGAGGCTTTGTCTCGCTTGCAAGAACTGAAATTGCAAACCCATTCCGTCTTTCAGCTCGAGCAACAAAGTACGCATCCTTGGAATGCTTTTCAAACAATGGTTGTCAAACACCGGGTGCCCATGACTTATGCTCAAGATCTTTTGCGTGGCATGCAATGGGATGTTGAGGGTGCACACATTCAAAGCGAAGCGGATCTGATTGATTACTGTTATTGCGTGGCGGGAACAGTGGGCTTGATGATGACCCATGTGATGAAGCTCAGTGATGTCAAAGCGATGAATCAAGCTGTCAGCTTAGGCATTGCCTTGCAGCTGACAAATATTTCCCGAGATCTCAAAGAAGATTTCGAACGAGGTCGAATTTACATTCCAAAAGATTGGATGAGTGAATTCAATCTTGCGCCGGAAGAATTAATGAATCTGCTGCATCGGTCCCAACTTCAGAAATTAGCACAACGACTTCTAGCTCTGGCCGACCATTACTATGAAGAGGGAATGAGCGGACTTTCAGCGCTTTCGCTCAGGGCGGCTTGGGCCGTTGTGATCGCGACTTATGTTTATCGCGACATTGGCCATCAAGTGCGACAAGGAAATTTATCGATCTTTGACCGACGAGTTGTGGTTTCAACTCCACGAAAAATTTGGCTTTTGATGAAAAGCAGTTTTTATTTGCTTAGGCTGCTTCCGTCTCGAATCCGAAATCCTTGGAAATCGGTAGAGATTGAATCCGTTTGGAAAAAACAGGAATTATTTAATGAGCAAGGCAGGAGATAGAGAGATGAATCAAACTTCTTATTCGACAACAAACTCTTTTTGGACCGATACGTTGATTTACGCTGGGCGAGTTTCCCAGTTTACAAAAAAGGACTGGTTCGTTTATTGTATTTGGGTCGGAATGATGTACTGCCTTTTCGCTGTGGTCACAAGCTTCTTGGCGATTGGTGTTCATGCCGGAGTCCAGTATCCAAGTTATGTTTGGAATATTCCCATGGGAATATTTATTTTTTCCACGGCGATCGCCTTCGATACCATCGGCCACCGCACCATTTATAAAGCTTATTTAGCTAAGGCCGAAGCTCTGGTTCATCACATCACGATCTTCGCTGGAATCACGAGCACTTTGCTTTTGTGCTTGGGTTACACATTTCCTCAGTTCTTGCGCATTCCTGCGTTAGTGATGGTCGCCCTCAGTATTTTGTATTCTGTGATTGATGAGGCCATGCACTGGCATCGCTACATGACTCAGAATTCAGATCGTGTCGAGATGTGGTCACACTTTTTTATTTTTGTTGGCCATTTGATCATGACCTTGGCTTGGTGGAATTGGTTTGATCAGGGCTATCCCGGAGTCGCTGAAACTGTGGCTGCGAAAACAGCACTTCTCGGCTTTTAGCTTTTAATTTTAACTAAGAGCTAGCGGTAGCGACGTTCTTCTTCTTGGCGATAGAGATAAGCTGAAATCAATCCAAAGATCGCCAAGTAAATTGCCAGCCCAATCAGAAACTTATTCTCCACCTCTTGCTGAAGCAAAACACCCCAAACCAATTCGCCGTACATTCGGGTAGGTAAATAAGGCGAGAGATCCTGCACAACTTTCGGTAGAGCATTGGGCGGAACCCATAGGCCGCCCGCGAAACTGAGCGGCAGGTATACCAAATTAGCCACGGGCAAAGCGCTCTGAGCTTTGCAGGCCAAACCAATCACAATTCCCATCATTCCAAATGGAATGCTTCCCAGAAAAAGATAAATCAAAAAAGGAAGCAGCCGGCCCATCGTCAGTTCCAGCGGAGTGAAATGAAAAGCCGTCCAAAGCACTCCAGCCACTGCGAGACAAGCAAAGAAAATTCCAGAAACCAAGCGAGAGAAAAATCCAACCCAAGCAGGGGCGGGAAGAATTCGCAAATAAGCACTCCAAGGTGTCCCTCGCTCTTGCGCAATTCCGACTCCGAATTGAAAAAGCACAATGCCTAAGACTGCATAGGCAGAAAAAGATCCGAGCATAATCAGAGCGGCAGTTTGGTTTTGCGCATTGGGCACACCAAAGAACCAGAAAAACATCGAAGGAAAGAGGATGGTTGAGACGATGTACATGGGCTGACGGGCAAGTTCTAAAGTAAGATAGTAGCTGTGCAATCCGAGCAATCGAAGATTTCTCATTTGGATTTCCCACGCAATTTTAAAAAAGCTTCGTCCAAACTGGCATGATGAATCTTGAGATTCTGGAATGGAATTTTCTTCTCAACCAGGTCGCGAACGAAGGCATCGGAATTTTCTGAAAAATGATGTTCTTCGACTCCGTTCAACTCATAGGAAATCTTCTGCAAATCAATTTGTTCGAGAATTTTTTTTTGTGGTCCTGAGAAGAGAAGTTGACCCTGATCAATCAAAAGAACTTGGTCAGCTATTTGAGAAACTTCATGCAAGTCATGGGTTGAAAGTAAAATCGCTCCGCCTTGAGCTTTGAATTGTTGCATAATTTTCCACAGGTCTTGCCG
>JAYUCD010000074.1:0-3554 GCA_043740515.1 Bdellovibrio sp.
TCTTTTTCTTCAAATCAGCAGCGGATAAATCTTTCACTTCAGCATATTTCATAACTACTCCCGCACCAAAAATCGCGTCTTGAAAGGCAACTTGTGAGCTGCTCTCAAAAAGGCCTCTTGTGCTTGTTCTTTTGTCACACCATTCATTTCGAAAAGGATCTTTCCAGGCTTCACTCGAGAAACCCAGTATTCTGGATTTCCTTTTCCTGATCCCATTCGAACCTCTTGTGGCTTTTTCGTCACAGGAGTATCGGGGTAAACTCTCACCCAGATTTTTCCACCACGCTTGATAGATCTTGAGATGGCAATTCGACCAGCCTCAAGTTGTCGCGCTGTCAGACGACCTTCTTCAATTGCTTGAAGTGCAAAGTCTCCGAAATTCAAACTGCTGCCACGAAGAGCCAGTCCCCGAGCACGTCCGACAAACTGCTTTCTGTGTTTAACTCTTTTAGGACTTAACACGGCCAGCCTCCTCTACCTCACGAGCTGAAAGAATGTCTCCTTTATAGATCCATACCTTCATTCCGATAATACCGTAGGCTGTTGAAGCCTCTGCTGTTCCATAATCAATATCTGCACGAAGTGTGTGCAATGGAACGCTCTTCTCATTGTATCCTTCAGTCCGAGCAATCTCGGCTCCATCCAGACGACCTGCAACTTTAATTTTAATACCTCGGACTCCACCTTTGATTGCTGCTGCAATAGCTTTTTTCATTGCCCGGCGCCAAGAGATTCGCTTTTCCAACTGCATTGCAATGCTTTCTGCAACCAATTGAGCATCAATATCGGGCTTGCGAACTTCTTGAATGCTCAAGAAAACTTCATTCGTCGTCTGCTTCTGAACATCTGCTTTCAAAGCATCGATGCCAGTTCCCTTTTTACCGATGACAACACCCGGGCGAGCCGTGTGAATGATGATCTTAACTTTTTTTGCTGCCCGCTCGATTTCGATTTTAGAAACACCTGCATGTCGTAATTTTTCTTTGAGATAATTACGAAGTTTGATGTCTTCATGTAGATAATCGAAATAAATCTGACCTTTTGCATACCAACGAGAATCCCATGTTCGGATTACACCAAGTCGGAGTCCAATTGGATTTACTTTTTGTCCCACAAATTACCTCTCATCCAGAATGACATTGATATGGCTCATTCTCTTGCGAACACCCGTTGCGCGACCTTGAGCTCGAGGACGAAAACGCTTCAAAACAGGTCCCTGATCAACAGAGATTGTTTTCACAAAAAGCTTATCTAGATCGATCGTCTTTTTGTAGTCAGCGTTTGCGACAGCCGATTCAATTACTTTTTTAATCATCAAAGCAGATTTTTTGTTGAGAAAAGTCAAAGTTTTGATGGCATCGCTGACATCTTTGCCACGAACCAAGTTCGCAACCAATCTTGCTTTCTGCTCACCAACTCTTGCGTACTGAAGACTTGCTTTTACTTCCATAAATTACCTCAACCCTACTTCTTAGCCGCTGGTGCTGCAGCTGGTGCTGCTTTTTTCTCAGCGTGTCCGTTGAAAGTTCGAGTGGGAGCGAATTCTCCGTATTTGTGACCGATCATATTCTCGGTGACATAGACTGGGACAAATTTGCGACCATTGTGAACCGCGAACGTCAGACCAACTGATTCAGGCAGAATAGTCGAACGACGTGACCATGTTTTAATAACTTTTTTATCGTTTTTTTGGATCGCATTATCGATTTTCTTCCAGAGATGATTATCGATGAATGGACCCTTTTTTACCGAACGTGCCACAATCTACTCCTACTTACGTCTCTTGACGATACTAGCGTCAGTTCGTTTGTTGTTGCGAGTTTTGTATCCCTTGCTTGGCTGCCCCCAAGGAGTTACTGGGTGATGACCCTTACCAACTCCTTCACCACCACCGAGTGGATGATCAACTGGATTCATAGCCATACCTCGAACTCCAGGTCGGATACCTCTCCAACGAGAACGTCCTGCTTTTCCGAGTTTAATATTTTCATTGTCAGTGTTGCCGACCTGTCCAATCGACGCCCGACAGACAGAGAGAATTTTTTTAACTTCGCCAGATGGCAATCGCACTTGGCAATATTGTCCGTCTTTGGAAACCAAAACAGCGCTAACCCCAGCTCCACGAGCAACTTGAGCACCCTTGCCTGGACGCAATTCAACGTTGTGAATTGTCGTTCCAACCGGGATCGCGCTCAAAGGAAGCGAGTTACCTGGCTTGATGTCGGCTTTGTCGCTGGAAAGAACTTGATCGCCAACGTTCAAACCGATTGGCGCGAGGATGTATGCCTTCAAACCGTCAACGTATTGCAAAAGAGCAATTCGGCATGTTCGGTTTGGATCGTATTCGATTGCGATGACCTTTGCCGGAACTTCGGTTTTAGCGCGAGTAAAATCAATCAAACGATAGCGTCGCTTGTGCCCACCGCCAACATGCCTCATTGTGATCATGCCGGTGTTGTTGCGAGCAGATGCTTTTCGGATTGCCTCCGTCAGAGATTTTTCAGGAGTCGATTTTGTGATTTCCTTGAAATCAAACCCTGTTGCGCCTCTGAGTCCATGTGATCGTGGGTTAAATATCTTGATACCCATCTCTTACACTCCCTCAAAAAGGGCGATTTTTTCGCCCTCAACCAACTTAACGTAGGCTTTTTTCCATCGAGGAATTTTGCCATAACCCGTTTTTGTCAGCTTGGAATGTCCACGGCAGACGCTTGTCTTGACCGATTGGACTTTAACTTTAAAGTTCTTTTCGACTTCGGTTCGGATTTCTTTTTTATCAGAATCCAAATCAACTTCGAATACATAAACACCCATCGCGTTGTGAAAGGTGTTTTTCTCAGTGACCAAAGGTCGTTTAATTACGTGTTTCATCAAATCACCCTACCGAGCAGCGTTCTACGATTTGTGCGACTGAATCTTTTGTGATCACAGCTGCATCGTATTTGAGAAGATCAAAAACATTGAGACCTTCAACCGAGAAATACTTGTATTTCGGGAGGTTGCCGGCTGCTCTTTTAAATTTGTCATCAGTTTGTAAATCGATCAGAACTGCCTTTGCCAAGCCGAAAGATTTCAATCGCTTTGCAAGCTCGCCTGTTTTGCCTTCGGATTTCAAATTTTCAATCACGAAAAGCTTACCTTCTTTTTGAAGGTGAGAAAGAGCCATTTTCAGCCCTAATTTACGGACTTTCTTGGGAAGCGCATAATCATAAGAACGCGGAACGGGTCCGAAGAGCTTTGCTCCTCCGGGCATCAAAGGAGAACGAGTCGATCCCTGACGGGCATTTCCTGTTCCTTTTTGCTTGAATGGCTTCTTACCGCCACCGCTGACCAAACCACGAGTCTTTGTCATCGCAGTTCCAGAGCGGCGTTTAGCCAGCTGCCACTGAACTACTTCGTGAAGAATTTCTTTTCGGACTTCGATTTCGAAAACTTCTTTTGAAAGCTCAACGGTACCGACTTTTTCTTTTTTCCAGTTGAGAACATTTGCTGTAGCCATAACTATTCTCTTACCAATCTGACTAATGAGTTGCGAGCGCCCGGAACCGGACCCT
>JAYUCD010000075.1:0-9702 GCA_043740515.1 Bdellovibrio sp.
AATTGAATCAGAACTTCCTTTTCCGGAGAATTGAATTTCAATAATGGAAAATAGGAAAGCGATCCTTCGTTGATGACAAAACGAGACCAAGGCGGTTGATTTTCTACCGAGTAAACCGCTCGATCACAAGCAAGTTTGGAAACTTGGTAACTTCCAGCCGGCAGCTCAGCAAAATAAACATCTTTGCCATCGTCGAACTTTACGTTTTGCTTTTGCCCCTTGGTATCGCTGAATTCCATTCGGCAATTTTTTTCTTCCAGATTGCTCGTCTCAACAGGAATGATCAATCCAGATCGATGCTCAAACAATCGACTAAAATTCTGTGAATTCACTACCGGCGCCGAAGTCGCACAAGAAAGACTCAAGCCTGCCAACAAAGTCATAAAAATATATTTCATAAATGAACACCTCAAAAGCGGCGACTGATCTTTTTCGAAGATTTAGTCGCCGAAGAAAATTTAATTATCGATTGGTCGAAGTTTCTGAACTGTTGCTTCCAGTTGACGGAGCGCCAGCTTTTTTTGTCTTTGAAGTTGTCGTCGGCGTCTTTGTCGTGTTCATGGACGCATCAGAAGCTGTCGCGCTTCCGCTTGCCGATGGATTTGTAGTCGCACTGTCAGTGCTCGCTCCAGATGAAGTCGTGGTGCCAGTTGCCGTGGTGGTATCGGCAGCACCCGTGCTCGGCGGCGTGGCCGTAGCTGCGCTATTTGCTCCTGGGTTCGCGTTGTTCATTGTGGACTCGGTGCTGGTCGTCGTCTCTGTGTGTTTTTCAACTGGTTTCGTGCAACCAACAGCTGCGATAGAAAGTAGAGCGGCAACGGCAACTGCGGCTTGTGTTTTATTTTTCATATGATCCTCCTTAAGGGTCGATTTCCCACATCATAAGAGATTCTTTTCCAGAAGGAATACGCAATGTGTTTAATGTGATGAATTTCTCAGATTTTCTTTTTATTAACGAGATTTGCCTTTTTAAAAGCAAAAATAAAATCAAAGCCATTCTTTTTTGATTGATTTTCAATATCCAGGGGAAAGAAAGGGAAATCAGTCTCATTTTACAATGTGAATAAAAAATTTCCGGCCTTTGATTTTTCCATCTCTCAGCCTTTCCATGGCAATTTGAACCAAATGGCGCGAGACCGCTACGAAAGAGTAATGATCATGGATTTCAATTTTTCCAATATCTGATCTTTGAAGTTGCCCCGCTTCACCAGTCAAAGCCCCAAGAATATCGCCCGGACGCATTTTTTCTTTGCGCCCAGCAGAGATTTGCAAGGTTTCCATTTCTGCCCGCTGTGGAATTTCGTTTTGCCCTGATTTAGGATTTAATTTGCTGAACTTCAGTCCGACAAATCTTTCAATCTGATTCAATCTCAACTCTTCCCCGAAGACCATGAAGGACACTGCTTTGCCTTTTTTGCCAGCGCGTCCGGTGCGACCAATGCGGTGGACGTATCCATCTAACTCGTAAGGTAAATCATAATTAATCACCAAGGGAAGATCTTCGATATCAAGTCCTCGAGCCGCCACATCCGTCGCCACCAAAATTTGTATGCTGCCATTGCGAAATTTTGCGAGAACTTTGTTTCGGTCATCTTGCTCCAAGTCACCGTGGAGGCCAGTGGCGCTAAATCCGACTTTCGACAAACTGGCGGCAAGCTCTGCCACTGTGACTTTCAAATTGCAAAACACAATAGCCGCTGTTGCAGATTCGCTCTTGAGAAGATTAATCAGATTCAAAGATTTTTGCTCTGCACTTGTTTCCAAAATGAACTGTTCAATATCTGGAGCAGCTTCTGCAGAGTCCTCTATCAAAATCTTTTGCGGATTTTTTTGAAAGCGACGACTCATCGCTTGAATGGAGTCAGGAAAAGTCGCAGAAAAAAACACCGTCTGCCGAGCGCTCGAAGCAGCATCAATAATAAATTCCATATCTTCTTGAAAACCCATATCCAACATTCGGTCGGCTTCGTCCAGAACCAGGGTGTTAATTCTTTCCAGATGCAACCGGCGACGATTGAGGTGATCTAGAACTCGGCCCGGAGTTCCGACCACAATGTGGACTCCCTTGTACAAAGCTTCTGTCTGAGGCCGAGAGGGCTCACCCCCTGCTACAATCAGAACTTTCAGTCCGGAAAGTTTTCGTCCCAGCTTTCGCATCTCGCGCGCCACCTGAGCACAAAGCTCTCTCGTGGGACATAAAACCAAAGCTTGAATTTCGAGGCTCTCCAATTCAATTTTCTGAAGAATCGGCACAGTGAAGGCCAATGTTTTTCCACTTCCCGTTTTGGACTGACCAATCAAATCCTCTCCCTTGAGCAAAATAGGAATGCTCGCTGACTGAATGGGTGTGAAGTGTTGATAATTCAATTCCTTCATGACATCCACCAGCTCTGGTAAAAGAGAAAGCGAATCGAGACTGACCGTTGTTCCCATCTTAATTACCAAACTTCACAGCGTTTGACTGGCGCCATCGGAGAGCCCGCCTTGCATTGATAAGCCTCAGCAAAAGCTGGCAAATTTGAAACGGCGCCGATCACCCGGTAGCGCATCGGAGGATGAGGATTGGTCTTTACCAAAACTTGTTCAAAAGCTTCCGAAGATTTTCCACACCAGCTCTGAGCAAAAGAAAGGAAAAAAGACTTCTCAGCCTCATGAAAAAATTCCGCATGGCCTTTCACTTCTTGGTTCAGAGTGTTTTTCCAAGCCAAATAGGAAAGCTTCAATCCTCCCTGATCGCCCATATCTTCACCCAAAGTTAATTTTCCACTGACATGTCCTCCGCCCGCTGCGGGGTAGGAATCAAACTGCTCCGAGAGGCACTGAGTTCGCTTTTCAAATTCCTTCGCCGATTGAGCGGTCCACCAATCCTGCATGGCGCCCTTCGCATCAAACTGTCGGCCCTCGTCATCAAATCCATGCGACAATTCATGCCCCATCACCATGCCGATCCCAGCAAAATTAGCAGATGCAGAGTACTTCGAATTAAAAAATGGTGGCTGCAAAATTCCCGCTGGAAAAACCATCTTGCCTTGAGAGGCATCATAGTAAGCATTCACCTGAGAGGGTGTCATTCCCCAGTCGGTGCGATCCAATGGCGTTCCAATTTTTGCCAATTCATAATGGGCATTGAATTCCGAGCTCGCAAAGCGATTTTCCAAATAAGCTTTTTTCTGAGTTTTCAAAGTCTCATAATTTCGCCATCGATCCGGATATCCAATTTGATTGATCAGACTTTTCAGTTTGAGTTGAGCCGCTTCTTTGGTCGCAGCATCCATCCACGTCAATCCGCTGATCAACTGAGCTTGCTCTTTTTCAATTTTTTCCATCAGTCCAAGCGCAATTTTTTTGCTTTCTCCGGCAAATTGCAAATCGACGTAGGATCTTCCGAGAGCAAATCCCATGGCCTCATTGGTGGCTTTCACGCATCTTTTCCACCGAGGAGCCAGCGACTGAATTCCGTACAAGGTCTTCCCGTAAAACGAAAATGCCTCTTCGGCAAACCGCTCCGGCAAAGCCTTCGAAGAACCCAGCACCAATTTATATTTCAAATAATTTTTCAGTACAGTGAAAGGAGTGGTTTCTATCACTTGCTTCAGCCGGTCGAAAAAAGCCGGCACAGGAAAATTCACTTTGCCAAGTTTCCCAAGCCCCATGGCTTGGCCGAACTCCTGCCAAGCCAGCGCTGAATTCGATTGAGCGAAATTCGAAAAATCTTGAATATGATAAAGTTTGGTCGGATCTCGCATTTCTTGCGGCGCCAAGGCGGCTTCCGCCAACTGAGTTTCCAGCTTGAGAATCTGTTGAGCTTCAATCTTTGCCGACTTCGAATTTTCTTTGATCAACAACATCATCTTTTGGATGTGCTGAAGATATTGAGCTCGAAATTTTTTCATTTTTTCCGATGAATCCAAATAATATTCTTTCGAAGGCAAGCCCATCCCTCCTTGATTCATTTCAGCGATATTATTCTGAGGGTTTTTGAAATCTTGAGTATTGTAAAAAGAAAAAAGAACATCAATTCCCTTTAGATGAAGACTCGCAATCAGCCCAGGCAGATTTTCTTTTTTCAGACTGTCAATCTCGGCAAGTCTTTTTCCAAGACCTTTCATCGACTCGGTCTCAAGATCTGCCTCTGCCATACAGCTGCCGTAAAAATCTCCAAGCTTTTCAGCGTAAGGATTCGCCGGCTCCTGCACACCTCTCGCATATTTTTCCAAAACTTCTCTCAAAAGAATTTGATTTTGTTCCGAGATTGTTGAAAAAGATCGGTCCCAGCTTGCCAGATCCGCAGGAATCGAATTTTTAGAGATCCAGCCACCACAGGCATACTGATAAAAATTTTCGCAAGGATCGGCCTTGGAATCGAGAATGGATAGATCAGGACTGGGCGGGATCGACTCTCCATAAACACAAACGGCAAACGACAAGACAAAGATGGGCAACAGTTTTGTTTTGATAGATTTCATAGAACGACAGTTTATTCGCAGTTCCTATTCAAAGTCAGCAGAATCAATCTCCACACAAATAGAAAAGTCTGCCATTTCTGGACAGACTTTCCGTGCGCTCTAAATTTAGAACAGATGTTATTGGCAGCGATAAGCAGCGATTTTGACTTTACCACGATACGCGCTGGCTGAAGGCATCACACTGATTAAGCTGCAGGTCAGGTCTGTTTCCATCGCAATTTTGTATCCTTGTTGCAAATCCGAAGAGATCTCACTCAAAGCATCAGCGTTGAAAGTGCCCTCGTAGGATTTGTAATCACAAACTACACCTGGAACTGGAGGTGGAACGACTGCCACTGGAGCCGATGCAGGTTTATTCAAACAAGATTGTAACTGTTTTCTCTGCAATTGAGCCGCGTTCCAACGAGCTTGAGCTGCAGGACTTCTCAGCCAGCCATCATAATCACCATAGACTGCTTTTGAGTATTCAGTCGTCACCAAGGGCCCCGGATTCAAAGGCTGTCCCATACAAAAAGTGTAAGAAGCTTCTGCACCGGTCAAACCGAAATACAATTCATAGTCATCAGAATAAGGTGGCTGATACCACAGTCCAGAAAATAGCAAGTTGCGCATTGCTGGATTGTTATCGTCTAAAAGAGACCCGATGGTTGCCGCTTGATGCATTCCCATAACCGTCTCAGGATAGAGTTCCTCAGTGCAGGCATAAAGACGACTTTTTACTTGCTCAGGAGTGGGAGAAACATATCCATTTGGATAACTTTTGTTTGGAATCGGGCAAGAGGCAGCCATAATCTTAGCAAGTTTCTCTGCTTTTGTTGCCAATCGCGGAGGTGGAGGCGTCACCAACGGAGGCTCGCATTTCAAGCATGAGGAGATCGATTCTTGATTGCTACAAACACCGGTTTTGCGCAAACCCAAATCGATCGGGCGAGCATCAACCACTGGAACTCCCTCCGACGCCTTGTACAAATCACCCCCGGCTGGCGTAAAATTCATCTTATGGCAGGCCACCGACAAGAGACTTAACATCGCTACGGAACCAATTGATTTTTTCATATGATCACACTCCCACCACCCAATACTTCATGTTTTGGGCCAGGAAGACCAAGGTCGAGCCCTCGCGGTAAACGATCAAGAAGACTAAATAATTTCAAGTATCTCGAAATGAAATTTTGGAAGAAAAATGTCTAAAATAAATTTTTGTTCACTTTTCAGACAGAAAAACGGAAAAATAAACACGACCTTCGTCTGTGAAAACTGGGAGAAAGACCAGATACGCTGACTCATCTCGCACTGAATCCACATTTGGAAATCTATTTTTTGCCTGTCTCAGTAAATTCTAAGAAAAAGTGTCAAGCTATCAGACATTTTTAGATTGGATTCAAAGCCAAAAAAAACCCCACTCATTTTCACCAGTGGGGTTTTGATTTTCAATTTATGAATTTAAAATTAAATTTGAATCTTAATTTCAAAAGAAAAAACTAGTAACGTGAGCGTGAAGAGAATCCACCACCACCACCACCACCACCACCACCACGATTGTCGCGAGGAGCTTGTGGTTTAGCTTCAGACACATTCAAAGCTCGGCCACCAGACTCACGGCCATTCAATTTTGTAATCGCATTCTGAGCGTCACCTTCGCTAGACATCTCAACAAAAGCAAACCCTTTGCTGCGACCAGTTTCGCGATCCATGATCACGCTTGCAGAATCAACGGCTCCAAATTCACTGAACATCTCTGTCAGTGCTTCGTTGTCGACTGAGTATGAAAGGTTGCCGACGTATATTTTTTTTCCCATGATTGCCTCCTAGGCTGGTGGGGCCATTCGCAGAGGACAAGAGAACATCTATTGACCTGAACAGAGAACGGACGATTGAGCCTTCGTTACACCACGAGCTCTCGGGAAAAGATAGTCAAAGATAATGGATAGCAGCAAAGCCTTCAGCAGTCTGACCTAAGACACCAAAGTCTTCGCCCAGGGCTGCTGCAGTGGATTTGAGACCCATCTGAAAATTAATTTAGAGCGCGTCGACTGTCGAAGGTAGCGGTCGCTGGCCATCTCGAGGATTTAAAGTCTCAAAATAATCAGTCAATTTAAAGTTCAAGTTTTGAAAAGCCTGGTCCTGAGCCGTCAACCCCATGCGGTTCTTCAACTGCAGGTCCAAACCCCTGCCCACCAAAAACTGCAAAACCTCTAGATTATTCCTTTCCACACAAAGATGCGCAAGAGAGTTCCCGTCGATGTCCAATCGATTGATTGCACTTCCGGCTTTTAATAATTTCTCAACAGTTGATTTCGACTGCACGGCCACGGCATAAAATAAAGAATCCCATCCTTGTTCATCGGTCATTTCCAGCCTCGCTCCTGAATCCAAAAGCAATCCGGTTAGATAAGTGCTCCCTTGAGAAGCGGCCACCATCAATGGAGAGAGGTTGAAACTGTCTTTCAAATTAACTGGCGCTTTTGATCGCAAAAGCAATTGGATCACTTCATTCTTTTGTCCATCGATGGCATAGAAAAGCGCAGACCGCCCTTGAATATCCAGTGAGTTAACATGGGCTCCAAATTTCAGTAATGCCTCGGCGATTTCTAAATTTCCTTTGAAAGTAGCCAGCATGAGGGGAGTCACTTTTTGCTCGTTTGACTGATTCGGATTCTGACCTTTCCGCAGAGCCTCTTGCACAATTTCATTTTGCCCTTGTCCAACAGCAAATAAAAATTTCCCGGTCGGCATCAGTTCCGTCTGATTCTTTGCATAATGAACACAGTTTGCCAAATTCAAGAACAGCAAAAGCAAAAGAAACCATATTTTTTTTCTGGAGCAGGAATTTTCAGACATTCAATGATTGTGACCGAGGCGCGAGCTGAGAGAAAGAACTGTTTGAGAAATTAGTCAAATTTCGATGCTTGCTTGGGGCATTCTTTCCAAGCCAAGCCTCTCAAAACAAATTTAACCTGGAATGAACTTCGGAATTAGATTTGCAAATGGCAAACAACAATAAAAGGGGGTTTTTATGAGCCAGTATTCAAAAGAAATTCTTGCAGATTCCCGAGGAAAAATGGGTTGGATTATCCTATGGGCACTTGGAATTCCAATTCCAGTTCTGTTAGTGCTTTTCCTAGTTCGTGGCTGCACGTAAATAAAAAGACTATGGTTTCTTGCTGTTCTGATAAAGTGGTGTGACCTTCGGCAAGAGGGACTCGATTCGGGCCAGTCGAGCTGAATCTGCAGGATGAGTGCTCATCCATTCCGGCGGTTTCGAACCTCCTGCCGATCCCATTTTTTTCCACAAACTTGCAGCCTCAGTCGGATTGTATCCAGCCCTTGCCATCAATTCCAATCCAATTTCATCGGCTTCAGTCTCTTGAGTTCGCCCATTCGGTAAAGTGAGAAGAAAAGTTGCTCCCAGCGCCGCCAGTTGAGCTTTGTTTTGAGAATCAATCACTCCCGTTGCGGCAGCTGCAGCAAAGCCAACTTGTTCCAACGCTGCATGAGTCATTCTTTCTCTTCCATGCTCTCTCAAGGCATGAGAAATCTCATGTCCAATAACTGCAGCGAGCTCCCCATCTGTGATCTGTAATTTTTCGATCAATCCTGAGTAAACAATAATTTTACCACCCGGCATACAGTAAGCATTTACTTCCGGACTGGAGATCACATGAACTTCCCATGGCCATCCAGGCGCATCCTGGCGAAAATAAGCAGTCTCAGGAATCAACCGCTTCGCAATATTTGAAACTCGATGAAGCATTTCTGGCTTTTGATCCAACTGACCCTTTGTTTGCGCCTCTGATTTTACCTGATCGTAACTAGCCAGTGACATTTGCAAAACTTGAGAAGCAGGCATCCAAAGAGTTTGAGACCTCTCAACTCCGACTTGGCCTTTTTCAGTGGTGGTTGAACAAGCTGCCAGAAATAAAAATAAAAACGCTGCTATTTTTTTCATGATTTGTTTATCCAGATCCAGCAATCAATTGTCAATCTTGCGAGTCCAACGATTTAAAACCTCAACAGTGGCGGACATTGGAGAATTATTGTTGCGCAATATTTTGAGTCAACGTGCCATTAGGGATTGTCGGATTGACCCATCATGTTCCTTCATTTGCAACTGCAGCAAAATGAGGCCGGCACAAGATTTGTACTGAAGAAACCTGTGTACGAGGGGGTACCTAATGATCAATGGAATGACCTGTGGTAATGTAACATTGAAATGCGCTAGCGAACTGAGCGATATGATTAAGTCTAGCTTTCAAACAATCTTGAGCCAAGTTGCAGAATTTTCGCCGTCAGATTCATCTGTTCGAGCCGAACTTGAAATGAAAGAAGGCCTCTACAATGCAAACATTGAAATTCATTCTCAAGAATTAAACTTCAAAACAGAAAAAAGTGATGGAAGTGTCGTCTCGTTGTTAGGCGATATCAAAGAGGAGCTGATGGAACAAATCAATGCTTGGAAAAAAATGCGCATTGTTGAAGCCAATTAAACTCTTTTAAACAAAGCTCATCACAAACTAAATAATCTAAAATAACTGGTCCTCTAATCTGGGGGTTCTAAACTTCAACTAAGTTTTCATGGAGGAAGCTTGTATGAAAAATGTCCATCTCTCTAGTCTCATTCTCATCTTATTTGGAGCAGCGCTGACTTGTTTTCTTTGGCTGCCTTTGCTTCCAGTTGTGATTCCTTTGGTAACCTTGACTATTGGCGCAAAATGGATCGAAACAATTTTATTTTCCGATTCGACTAGAAAAAGTAGAGCTTCCAGAGAATCTATCAGCAAATTTAATTTTGGCTTGCTTCATTACTCCACTGTTCATTCTCTGAAAACGGGCACTTTGCTGGATCCTCATGAAGAATTCTCCACTGCATTCGATCAGTCAAAAGATCAACAGAAAGTTCTGCCGGCAGTCTCTCGTCGTCTCGAGCCCGATAAAATAAATAAAAATTCTATTTCCAAAAAAACTTTACGTGAATATCGAAAGTTCACTAGGGTGATGAACGGCTTGGCGGCAAGGCGATCCTTTGTCCACGGCTCAATTGATATTTAAATTACCCCCATATCCACAATACTGGCGTTATGATTTCCGAGATATTACTTTGTCATAGGTGCTTGGCGCAGTGTTAAATGAGTTCTCGATCACGCGCTGAAATAGAAGTCCTCGAACCTTGGACGTTCGTCGGTTAAATCTAAAGACAAATTCATCGAGATAGCTATCCATATGTTTCAGATCAAGC
>JAYUCD010000076.1:0-3661 GCA_043740515.1 Bdellovibrio sp.
TCTATGCTCCCCTATTTGATCTTGCTCCGCGCAGAGTTTGGCTGTTTTCACTCCAGCAGCTCAAAGCGCCGAAACGCCTTGCCTCTTTCGAGGTCGACAAATCTCCCGTTCCCGATCTGCCGTCAATGCCCTGGACATTCTCTCTGTTCCACTGTTCCTCAATCCTTGGCGAAACCTTGCGGTTGCACAAAAAACTGGAGGGGCGTTACCCCCTGCGCCACCCTTTGGAGTCCGGACTTTCCTCTTTTTGAGTCTGCCAAAAAAAAATTCGACAGCTCGCAAGCGATCCTCCACAATCCTGAAGTGGCTTGGATGTAACACGGCCCATCAGGAAACACAATGGGTGAAGATTTCCCATTGAGCTTTGAGCGGCACTCTCCTATTTTGGGGCCCTCCCGCTATGAAAGGAATTCTCATGTCCAATTCGAAAAAGCTCGCGATTGCAGGCCTGTTTATCACTTTGGCTTTTGTGGCGTCCTCACGGGCAAGCGAAGAACATGCGACAACTGAGCCAAACGCCGGACACAAGGCAGAACACTCCGCTGAAAAAAAAGGCGAGCAGCATGGCGAACACAAACCTGATTTTTTTCCAAAAAAAGAAGCCAACAAAGAAGTCACAACAAGACCCGGGAAAGTGACTTTACTTGAGCCCAAGGCTTTGTCTCAAGTTTCCGGAAATCAAGTCACTTTAAAATGGCAAGAAGTCGCTCAAGCAGATTCTTACCGAGTCCAAGTTGCAACAGATCCTAATTTCAAATGGCTTGTGACGAACGAAGATTTTTACAAGGGCACAAGCTACGAATTGAAAGGCTTGGAATCCGGCAAGCACTATTTCTGGCGAGTCTACGCCTTCAAATCCGAGAACGATCCCGGCTATCTTTCGAGTTTCTCGAATTTGTCATCTTTCGAAGTGAAGTAGGCTTGATCTCACGTCTCAAGTTGAGACGATTACCAAAATCCTCTCTAAAATCTCAAAGTCTGACTAAAGTCGAGCGGCCCACCGCTCGATAAATCAGTAGTAAGTAGATAAATATTTAGTAAATTTAAGAGGTCAGCTTGAATCGACAAATTCTTTTCATCTCGGTTTTGTTTTTAGGCACGCTGGTTATGCTTTATCAAAACATGGTGCTTTTCTAGCCGCTTCTTCTAAACTGAAGGCATGTACCTTCAGTTTCAAAGCGAAATTCTTAAAGCTGCTGCGAATTCAAAACTTCATCATCTCTCAGAGATGCAGGGTCAGGGCCCCAAGGGCGAAGCTCTTTGCACGGATTACTTTTACACTCATGAAAAAAAATCTCGCTGTCTGGTTCATATCTCCGGTGTGCATGGGGTGGAGGCTTACCTTGGCTCCATGATTCAACGGGAAATCTTAAAATGGAAGTGGGCCAGCCAGGATCCGAATACTTTGCCTTACCAAGTTGTGATCGTGCATGCGGTGAATCCCTGGGGAATGGCGAATTTTCAACGTGGCAATGCTGCCAACGTGGATCTCAATCGCAACTCGCTCCAAAATTATCGGATTGAGAATCCCGAATTTGCCAAATTTGAAGCTTTCCTGCAAAAAGGAAATGCCAAAGATTTGCTGAAGCTCTTGCCGACGATCTTTTCTCTGGGCTTTGAGAAAACGGTTCGAACTGTTGCCTGCGGACAGACCGAGTTTCCAAAATCTTTGTTCTTTGCCGGAAAAAAAATGCAACCGGAAATATTGTCCTTGAAAGAAAATTTGAAAAAAATAATTGCTCCCAATGCCGAGGTTTTTTTCATCGACGTGCACACGGGTCTTGGAAAAAATAAACAAGAATCTCTTATCTTAGATGGCTTTGAAACTCTTTCTGATACGGCAAAAGAGCCTGAGGAAACTTTCTTCCAACGCGTTTTTCAATCTCCATTGGTGATTCCTGGACGCGACCGCGGGACTTACCGAGCGGATGGCGTCTTGGCCCTATCTATGAAGCAAATGTGGGGTCGGGACAAAGTTCGCTATGTGATGCAGGAATTTGGAACTGCTGCTTTTTATCAGGTTCTGAATGCTCTGATCCTTCGCCGTCCTGCCAAACTTCGTGAAGCTTTTTTTCCGGAGGATTCAGAATGGCGTCAGCACTGCGTGAAGTTAGGACTCCTCAGATTCATGCAGATGATAGAGACTATGGAATCAAAGTGAGGCTTATTTATGAAAATTTATTCAGACATTACAAAAACGATCGGCAACACTCCCCTGGTTGAAATGCAGAGAATTGGCAAAGGACTTCCAGGAAAAATTCTGCTGAAGCTTGAGTTCTTTAATCCCTTAAGTTCGGTGAAAGATCGAATCGGCGTCAATATGATTGAAAGAGCCGAAGCTTCTGGAAAATTGAAAAAAGGAATGACCGTTCTTGAACCGACAAGTGGCAACACCGGAATCGCTTTGGCTTTTGTCTGTGCGGCCAAAGGTTATCCTCTGACTTTGGTGATGCCAGAGACGATGTCCCAAGAGCGTAGAACTTTGCTTTTGCTTTTGGGTGCGAAAGTTTTGCTGACTCCGGCGGCACTTGCTATTCGAGGATCTATTGCGAAAGCGATGGAGTTGGCTGAACAAAATCCGAATTATTTTATGACTCGGCAATTTGAAAATCCTGACAACCCAGAGATTCATCGAGAGACAACGGGGCTTGAAATTTGGCGAGACACGGATGGCTTGGTGGATATTGTTGTTGCCGGAGTTGGAACCGGTGGAACCATGACCGGCGTGGGGCAGATTTTAAAAATGAAAAAACCTTCGGTGCAAATGGTTGCAGTTGAACCAGCGGAGAGCCCAGTGATCAGCGGCGGCGCTCCTGGTCCACACAAGATTCAAGGAATCGGCACTGGCTTCATTCCAACAAATTTAGATAAAAAAGTGATCGACTGGGTTGAGAAAGTTTCTAGCGAGGAATCTCTGCAGATGGCCAAGCGAGTGATTCAAGAAGAGGGAATTCCAGTCGGCATCAGTTCAGGCGCCGCGATCACAGCTGCACTCCGCGTGGCCGCAAAGCCTGAAAACAAGAGTAAGTACATTGTTGCTGTGGTTGCCAGCGGCACCGAAAGATATCTTTCGACTTTGCTCGCTGAAAAAGAGCGAACCGAAGCTTTGGCTTTGCCCATTGAAAAAGTAAATGAGGCTTACCTGGCCAAAATTCCTCATCAAACGGCCAATTAAATTTTTGTATGAGCGACGAATTGGCCTGTGAACTGAGCGCAGATTTTTCCTTGAGTGGAAATTTCTGCACTCATTGCAATGCGAGCTTTTTGCTTCAACTTCAAAGTGGAAAAAAATTTTTCTTTTTCTTGCTCTGAAGGCCAACGGGCCTGGATGAGAGCGTCTTCAACGACGGGAGCCAGGTATTTGATTTCACCTTGTGCGATGACGAGATCATTGCTGGTGAATCCACGCTCTCGAAGCTGCATCAGAAATAAACCATAGCAGGCCAAGGTTGCGCCCGCATAAAGACTGCCGCCAAACAAAGTACCTTTATGATTCTTATTTGGCACCAGAGGCAAAGTTAATTGAAGTGAGTCCGTCGTCGGCAGTGATGAGGATTCCAAGCGAAGATCGCGAAAACCCATGGCTCGAGAAAGTGGAATTTCAGTCAGTAAAATTTTTTCTAATTCAGAGGCAGTCATCTTGGAGCAAATAATGCTTGAG